>MHMQ01000039.1 GCA_001819395.1 Candidatus Niyogibacteria bacterium RIFCSPLOWO2_01_FULL_45_48 | reverse complement strand
TTTGGCAAATATCAAGTCGGGGTTTTTGAAAGCGAATGTTCCGGCTAGAGTAACTATAAGAATCGACGCAAATGATTTTACAAAAAGAGGTTTGGTAAAAAGGCTTAAGGTTTTAAGAGTTTTAAAATTCGCGGTTTTTTCCGGAGCCGGATCTCCCAAAAGCATTACGTCCCAAGGATCAGGAGGTTTTACGGGCTTTTTGAATTTTTCAAAAAATGAAGCTGTTGATTTTGTATAATTCTTTTGAGATTTAATTTCTTCGACTCGCGAATTTACCAAATCCAACTCATTTGTAAGATTTTCTATTTTTTGGAGTAATTCATTCGACTCTTTTGTTTCAAGACCTTCTTTTTCTTCAACCCGCCTTTTACCGTTTTGATTTATAAAATTTTGCAAAATTGACCGCTCAATAAACCAAGTGCTGCCGATTTTTTCGGCAACAAGTTTACTTTCTTTGATTAATTGTCTCAACCTTTCTTTTGAGTATCCGCAAAAATAAGCCGCGGATGTCAGCGACAAAAATTCTTTTCCATTTTGCAAAATTTTTGGAATTGGTCTTCTAGCCATAAATGAACATAATCTAATTTTATTTTTTATTTTGCAAAATAGAAATGCTTTTGCTGTGCATAAGTAAGAAAAATTTTAAAAAAACAAACATGGCCCCGAAATGGGGCCATTAATTTATAAATAGTTTAATTTAGTTTTTTATTTAAAAATCATTTTTCAAAACATTAATAAGGATTATTAAACCTTATCTTTGCCTAAGATAATATCTCTATATTTTAAGCCACTTTCTCTGATTTTACGTTCAAGTGTTTTATGGTCCACTTCCAGCAAGCCAAATCTTGGCCAAAAACCTTTATCCCACTCAAAATTGTCCAGAAGCGACCAGTAGAAATAACCGCGGATATCAATACTATCTTTTATTGCTTTATTGACCCATTTTAGATGGCTTCTTATAAAATCAGCTCTTTTTTCGTCTTTGGCTTCAGCCATGCCATTTTCGGTAATATAAATCGGCTTTTTGTATTTTGCCAAATTTTGCAAAACCCGATAAATGCCTTCCGGATAGATTTCCCAACCCATATCCGAAATCTTTTTATTTTCGTTTTGATTAAATTTAAAGCCTTTTACCCGGTTGTGAAAATAATAATTCAGCCCGATGAAATCTTGATGGTCTTTGATATCGTCCAAAAACCTTTCGTTCCACCACCAATCGGCAAGGTTGGCTAGTACCGCATTTAATCCTTTTCCCTCAAAATATATGTTGTTTTTCGCGATACCGACTTGCGCCGATCGGTTGACTTTTTTAACCGCCTCATAAGCTTTTTTATGGGCTACCGAAAAGTTATTCAAAACCCTAATATACTTTAATAAAGATTTTTCTTTGCGGCCTGCCTGCCGGCAGGCAGGCGGCCACGTGCCCTGTAAAAAAGATTTTCCTGCATATATCATTGGTTCATTTATGGTGAGCCAAAATTTAACATCTCCAAACTCTTTGACCATTTTTTCTGCGAATCGAACGAAGAAAAATGCTGTTTTTTTATTTGTCCATCCGCCGATGTTTTTAATCCATATAGGATTTGTAAAGTGCCATAAGGTTATAAAAGGCTCTACCCCTCTTGCCCGAAGAGCGTTTATGACTTTGCGGTAATGTTCTATCTCTCGTTCGCTGAACTCCCCCTCTTTCGGTTCAATTCTTGACCACTCAATTGAAAAACGGTGGGCATTATGGCCAAGAGATTTAGCGATATTAAAATCTTCTTCGTACCTGCCGTAGTGATCAACTGACGCCCCCGAAACATAATTTTCCCGCCTTA
The DNA here is from genome assembly GCA_001819395.1 of Candidatus Niyogibacteria bacterium RIFCSPLOWO2_01_FULL_45_48. GTDB lineage: Bacteria > Patescibacteriota > Minisyncoccia > HO2-45-28 > HO2-45-28 > HO2-45-28. The sequence goes on along the minus strand of MHMQ01000039.1, from coordinate 12,499 downwards.
AGGGGCCGGGGTAATCGTTCAACACATGACCAGGATACGATTTGCTTAGCGCCTCTTTAGCCAGACGCGCCGAGTTTTCTCTCTCCCAAACCGACCAATCGTTGGTATTTCCGCCCTCAACCTGATGAGCGGAAGTGGAAGCGCCCCAATAAAAACCCTCAGGAAACCCTGTTTTTAGTATTTTTTTCGCCATTCTTCTATGTTTTTATGATTCCCTGAAATAAGAACTTTTGGAACTGCGTATTTTTTGCCTCTATACTTTATGATCTCGGGTCTTGTATAGGTTTGGTGAGAGCCTTGTTTTTCTTCCAAAGATTCGGCTTTTCCCAAAACTCCAGCAATGTGGCGCGATATGGCATCAACTATAACCATCGCCGGCAATTCCCCGCCGGTCAGAATATAATCGCCCACAGAAATTTCTTCGGCCTTAAGAATTTTTTTGACTCTTTCGTCTATGCCTTCGTAATGACCGGAAATCAGGATAATATTTTTATATTTTTTGGCCCAATCGCGAGCCATTTTTTGAGTGAATTGTCTGCCTCTTGCCGAAAGCAGTATTACTTTACTATTACTCGATATCCGATGTCGAGTAGTTTGGACGGCTTTAAGAATGGGTTCGGCTTTCATAACCATTCCCGGGCCGCCGCCGAAGGGCTTGTCATCAACGGTTTTGTGTTTGTCTTTTACGAAATCTCTTGGATTTAAAAAGCTGATTTTAATCAAACCGCGTTTTTGGGCGCGTTTCAAAATTGAGGAATTCAAATACGAATCAAACGATTCCGGAAAAATTGTTATGATGCTGAAAATCATGTTTCATTACAAAACAAAAATCGTGCTATTTATAATAGCACGATTTTTGCGTAAAGTCTTAGAGCTTTTAGAGTTTCAAATCTTCCATTACGTTTGAAGCTCTGGGTGCCCGGCCGCCTTCCGGCTCTTCGATTTTCAGATTTACGCGCGAGCGGTTTTTTAATCCAACTACGCGTAAAAGAGTTCGGAGGGCCTTGGCGGTATTTCCGCCGCGACCGATTATCTTACCCATGTCGGTCGGGTCGATTTTGAGCGTCAAAAGAACACCCATTTCATCGACTTTTCGTCCGACTTCAACCGCTTTCGGGTTATCGACAAGACTCTTAATTACGTATTCCAGGAACTCCTGGTCAGTAAACTTTTCAGCCATGTTGCGGTACTGTCATAAGGGTTAATAATTCTGTCAGTAGCTCTATCCCGATGGTTTCGGGAGACTCGACCTGTTCAGCCGCAAGAATTGGCTAATTTCCGTTCCGGCGGCCTAATGCTACCTATTAAGCGTCATTATAGCAAAGTACTCGGCAAAAGTCAAGTGTAATCAATTTTCGATCTCTTGTCTCTTTTTTTCGGCCAGTCCGTCCAAATCGGAGTTGAATTTGTCTATTTTTTTCTGCAATTCGTCTTTCAGCCTGAATTTTTCGTCCTCGCTCATCGTTCCCGCCTTTTCGTTTTCTTGTATCTCTTTCCAAGCATCGTCCCGGATCCGCCTTAAGGCAATTCTCGCTTCTTCCAGTTTTTCTCCGACAAGTTTTTGCATCGCTTGCCGTCTTTCGCCGGTTAATTCCGGCAAAACGACTCTTATTATATCCCGATCCACAACGGGCTGCAGTCCGAGATTGGAAGCGCGTATGCCTTTCTCGACGGCTTCAAGCGAACCTTTGTCCCACGGTTGTATTATCAAAGTACGCGCATCCGCCGTTCCTATTGAAGCAAGGCCCTCCAGCTTCATTTTGCTGCCGTAGTATTCAATCACAATATCTTTAACCAAAGCCGGGTTGGCGCGGCCTGTTCTTAACGCGCCAAGATTTTCGCTCAAGTGGTCTCTGGTCTTCTGAAACAACGAATCAAACTTTACGAACGAATAAGGCATAAAAGTTGCGGGTTTATTTAAGTTATAAATGGCGCCAGGTATTCAAGGCACATCTTTCGGCCGATATTTAATAAAATTGACCCTCTTACGCGCTGTATTTTTGATATTAAAGCGTGGTTTTCGTTCTCCATCGCCCAGTTTTCCAGACCATCAATAAAATCGGTGAATTTTTCGGGCTCTTCGGCCAAAGCTTCTATAATGCCTGCCCTTACCTTATGGTTCGACTTTAAAAAATTTTCAAACTTGCTGTATTTTTTCGAAGTTTCTTCGGCAATCTCGGGAAATATTCTGATAAATCTTGAGCGCAGAGTGTCCGGGACCGCATCAGAGCTATCCGCCAGCAAAAAGAAGTGGCGTCCTGGCGGCGCGTCCTCAACCACTTTAAGCAGAGCCGGGAAGGCATAGTATCCCATTTTTGACGCTTCCAAAATAAAAAAAATGTGTCCGGCCTGACCGAGGCTCAACGCTGAAAACTCTCTTATCATCCTGATCTCATCTATGCCCGTTTTGCCGGCAAACAGCCGAACTTCGCCGTAAGGTTTCAAAAAGTCGGTAAGTTTGATCGGATCCGCTAGTCCCTCAAAAATATAACCGTTGGCCAAAACGCCTTGTTTTAAATGTTTTCTTAAGATTTTATTCATCCGCAATCTCTATCTTTTGCCAAGCAGACTTTTTTTATAAACATCCAAGTGTTCGAGAGCTATTCCCGTGCCTTTGGCCACGCAAAAAAGGGCGTCTTCAGCCACATAAGCTTTTACACCGGTGGCTCTATGCACAAGTTCGGTAATGTTTCTTAAAAGCGACGTTCCTCCGGTCATGGTTATGCCCTGATCTATTATATCCGAAGCAAGCTCCGGCGGAGTGTCGTGCAAAACCGATTTTATGGCCTTAGTAATTTCGCGCAACTCATTTTCTATAGCCTTGGCTGTTTCGTTGGTTGAAATTTCGGCTGATCTCGGAAGGCCGGTCAAAAAATCTCGCCCTTTAACCAAATGGCTTTCCTCTTTATCAACGGTTATGGCAGACGCGATAGCTATCTTGATTTCCTCGGCAGTCTTGTCGCCTATCGCCAGATTAAATGCCCTTTTTATGTGTCCGGCTATGGCCTGGTCTATTTTGTTTCCGGCAACTTTTACCGATGTTGACGCAACTATTCCGCCCAAGGATATCACCGCGACATCAGTCGTTCCGCCTCCGATATCAACCACCATGTGTCCCGTCGGCTCGTGAATCGGAATTCCCGCTCCTATGGCGGCCAGAATCGGCTCTTTCATTACGTAGGCATTTTTGGCTCCGGCTTTCATGGCCGCCTCAACCACCGAGCGTCTTTCGGCGGAAGTTACTCCTGCCGGCGCCGATACCAAAACATCAGGTTTAAATAAGTTCCACTGGCCCAGAGATTTTCCTATATAATAACGAAGCATGGCTTCGGTCACGCGATAGTCGGCAATCACGCCGTCTTTCATCGGACGGTAAGCGGTTATGCTGTCGGGGGTTTTTCCGATCATGACTTTAGCCTCGTTACCCACGGCCAGCACTTTGTTTTCCGGAACCGAAACGGCAACAACCGATGGTTCGTTTAGAACTATCCCGCGTCCGGGCACAAAAACAAGAGTGTTGGCGGTTCCGAGATCAATTCCAAGTTTTTTTACTAAAAAAGGCGTCATTTTATTTTATTGAACGCGTTTTATGTCTGCTCCCAGAGCCGAGAGCTTAGTTTCAATACTCTCGTATCCGCGATCAATGTTATAAATATTGTGGACTACTGTCTGCCCTTTTGCAATAAGGCCGGCCATTATAAAAGCCAGACCGGCCCTTAAGTCCGGACTTTCTACCTCACGGCCGGCAAGCTCGGTTGGTCCGATAACAATTATCCTGTGGGGGTCGCAGGGCGTTATATTTGCCCCCATTCTGACAAGCTCTCCGGTGTATTCCAGCCGTCCGTCAAAAATAGTTTCAAAAACCTGGCTTTTGCCCTCGGCCTGCGTTAAAAAAACGGTGAAAGGCGCTTGTAAATCGCTGGCAAATCCGGGATATTCGCTGGTTTTAACGTCAACTGCCGAAATTTTTTTCGGACGAGAAACCAAAATCCAATCGGGACCTTTTTCTATTTTTACCCCGGCTGATTCAAGATGGGCCACCAAACTCAAAAGGTGGAGCGGTTCGCAATTTTTAATCAAGAGTTTTTTTCCGGCCAGAGCCCCGAGAATAAGAAGGCTTCCGGCTTCAATGCGGTCAGGTATGACAGTAAAAGGACTTTTTGCTTTAAGTCCCCCGTTTCTTCCAAGACCCTCCACTATAATGGTATGGGTGCCGGCTCCTTTTATTTTTGCGCCCGATTCGTTCAAAAATGACGCAAGTGACTCTATTTCGGGCTCACAAGCGCAGTTTCTTAAAATTACGCGCCCTTCGGCAAGGACTGATGCCATCATAAGGGTTTCCGTCGCCGTAACGCTGGGCGTCCTGAAAGCAAACTCGGCCGATTTAAGGTTTTTGGCCTGAAAAAAATACCGGCCGCTCGTTTCGCTGAATTTCGCGCCCAAAGCCTTCAAGCCGTCAACAAAAAAATTAATCGGACGCTTGCCGATAATGCAGCCACCCGGGTGTGGCATTGAAACCTCGCCGTATCGGGCAAGCATCGGCCCCAAAAGAACCACTGACGCCCTAAGGCTTTGGGTAATGGATTTATCAAGATCGGTATTGGCCTCTTCGGGCGGATCTATGTTGAAAAGTTTGTTACCGGAGTTTGATATCCTGGCTCCGACAGCACGCAAAAGCTCTTTCATGCGAAAAACATCCTCGATTAAAGGAGTGTTTTTTATCTGTATCTGATTTTTAAAAAGCAAGGAGGCGGCAAAAACTTTAAGAGCGCTGTTTTTGGCTCCAGATACCGCAACCTCGCCCTTTAAAAGTCTGCCGCCATTGATTATGAATTTAGCCACGTCTCTATTTTACCTGCGAAGTAGGCTTTTGACAAATAAAATGCTAAATTAAATTTAAACTTATGTCTTTCGTCCATCTTCATACCCACTCGCACTACTCTCTCCTTGACGGCCTTTCCAAGGTAAAGGACATGGTAAAGCTTGCCAAAGACTACGGCATGCCGGCACTGGCCCTGACCGACCACGGGGTGATGTATGGCTCCGTTGAGTTTTATGGTGCCTGTAAAAATGCCGGCATAAAACCGATAATCGGTTGCGAAGTGTATGTGGCGGAACGTTCCCGAATGCAAAAAGAACCGCGCATTGACAATAAGCGCTACCATCTCACTTTGCTTGCCGAAAACAACGAGGGCTATCACAACCTCATGAAACTGACTACGGCGGCGCATCTGGAAGGTTTTTATTATAAACCGCGCGTGGATAAAGAGCTCCTTCGAAAACACTCGCGGGGACTGATTGCTCTTTCGGGATGTCCCGCGGGAGAGCTTGGCCGCGCGATTCAGGCAGGAGATATTAAAAAGGCGGAGGACGTGATGGCGGAGTACCGGGATATTTTCGGGGCCGAAAATTATTATCTGGAAATAATGCACCATCCGGATATGGACTGGTTCGATAAATGGAAGAAGGCGGTCATAGGGCTATCCGAAAAATTTAAAATACCTCTTGTCGCAACACAGGATTCGCACTATCTCTACCCCGAAGACAAACAAGCCCACAAAACTCTCATTGCCATTTCAACGAATACCGAAGTGGGAGAAACCGCGATGTTTTCCGGAAACGGCGAGTACCATTTTCTTTCGACTGCGGAAGCCGAAGAACGTTTTAAAGATATTTCGGAGGCGGTTAAAAACACGGCCGTGATCGCCGAAAGATGCAAAGTGGAACTGGTGCTTGGAAAATTCGTGTTTCCAAATTTTGAATTGCCGTCCGGTCGCAGCGCGGACCGGATACTTGATGAGATCACCCAAAACGAAATGGCTAAGCGCGGGCTTGAAAACGACGAGACGGCCAAGAAACGCAGAAACTATGAGCTTGAAATAATAAAAAACAAAGGATACGCGCCTTATTTTCTGGTCGTATCGGACTTAATGCGCTTTGCCAGAGACTCAAAAATATATACCACAGTCCGCGGATCCACCGCCGGATCTCTTGTGGCATATCTTGCCGGAATAACCAATATTAACCCTCTTGATTTCAATTTGCCTTTTGAAAGATTTTTAAACCCCTTCCGCCCCTCGGCGCCTGATATAGATATGGATTTCGCGGACAACCGCCGCCAGGAAGTCATTGAATATGCCAAAAATAAATACGGAGCCGACAAGGTGGCTCAAATAGGCACATTCGGCACGATGCTGGCTAGAGGAGCGGTCAGGGACGTGGCCAGAGCCACCGGAAAATCGTACGAGGCGGGAGACAAAATCGCGCGCCTCATTCCAATGGGTTCACAAGGTTTTCCGATGACCATTGATCACGCGATGGAACTTGAACCGGAACTCAAGAATCTTTACGAAAATGACGCGGAGGCTCGGCAAATTCTTGACACTTCGCGCCGTCTTGAAGGAACGGTCCGACATGTTTCGGTGCACGCGGCAGGCGTTGTTATCGCGCCAAAACCGCTTATTGAATACGCTCCTTTGCAATACGACCCCAAAGGTACCGACAATATTATCACCCAGTACGATATGTATACAATTGGAGAAGACGGGGTGGGACTAACCAAGCTCGACTTTCTCGGCATACGGAATCTGGCGATTCTGGAGGACGCGGTAAGGCTTGTCAAAGAACACAGAAATATTGATGTTGACATTGAACAAGTTCCTTTTGACGACGCGCGCACTTTTGAAATGCTGGCCCGCGGAGAGACCGAGGGAACTTTTCAGCTAAACGGAGACGGAATGACTAATTATTTGGTTGAGCTGAAGCCCTCAACAATACACGACATAAACGCAATGATTGCCCTTTATCGTCCTGGGCCGATTAAAAACATTCCCGAATACATCGCCCGCAAACATGGTAGAAATCCCGTTAAATACTTTCATCCAAAAGTTGAGAAATTTCTTGTAAATTCTTACGGAATTCTTGTCTATCAAGACGACTTGCTGATGACAGCGCTTGAGCTTGCGGGATATAACTGGGAATCGGTTGATAAATTCAGAAAAGCTGTCGGAAAAAAAATTCCTGCGGAGATGGCGCGTCAGCACGAAATTTTCGTGGAGGGATGCCAAAAACACAGCGGTACAAATAAACAGGAAGCAGAAGAGATTTGGAATCTTTTCGAACCGTTTCAGGGATATGGCTTTAATAAAGCGCATGCCGCCTGCTACGGCCGGGTTGCTTATCAGACGGCCTATATGAAAGCGCAATATCCTGCGGAATATATGTGCGCCGTTCTTACTGCGGAATCGGGAGACGCGGAAAAAGTGGCCGACATCATTGCCGAATGTAAAAGGCTGGATATTCCGGTTCTGCCGCCGGATATAAATACTTCTTTTAAAGATTTCACTGTTATTAAAAACGCCGACAAAAACAAAGATCATATACGTTTTGGGTTATTTACCATTAAAAATGTGGGCGCAAACGTTGTTTTGTCTATTATCGAAGAAAGAAAAACAAACGGGCCCTACGCGGACCTTGCCGACCTGCTGGAAAGAGTGCAGTCCAAAGATCTCAACAAAAAATCCCTGGAATCTTTGATAAAATCTGGGGCGCTGGATTCCATAGGAGAAAGAAACCAAATGCTGGGCAATCTGGAACCGATCCTTGCTTATCACAGAGACTCGATACGAACTCGCGCGCAAAACCAGTCTTCCCTTTTCGGTCTCATGAACGACCGCTCAGCGCTGCCTCGCCTTAAACTAAGCTCGGCAAATCCCGCTACACAAGAAGAAAAACTGCGTTGGGAGCGCGAGCTTTTGGGATTATATGTTTCGGGGCATCCCCTTGAAAAATTAAAAGACAGGTTAGAAAAAGAAAAAATGAAAATAGAAATTGCCAAAACTTTAGTTGACGGCGCGCCGGCAATTATAGGCGCGATGGTGGAAAGTATCCGGAAAATCAACACAAAAAACGGCGAGCCGATGGCCTTTTTGAAATTGCTGGACTTTTCGGGCGCTATGGAGGCGGTAGTTTTCCCGCGAACTCTTGCGCAATATGCCCAGTTTCTAAACGAAGAGGCGGGAGTCCGTATAAAAGGCAGAATATCGCACCGCAACGGCCGAACTTCCCTTATTGCGAACGAAATAAAAATTTTATAAAAACCCGACCTTAATCCCGGTCGGGTTTAAAAATATTAGACGCTTCTTTAACCAAACAAGCCAATTCTTCAAAACTTGTTCCCAGCTCTTCGGGAGAAAAAACATGAATTGTTCCGAAGGAGGTTTTCTCTGGACTTAGCGCTGACACAATTTCCTTATAGAGATATTCGGGATCAAAAGGAGAAGCTTTTTTTCCTAGGGACATTTGCCGCAAATCATCAATCTTCTGAATGGTTCTTCTAAATTCAGCCCTTCTTTCTATTCCGTTGAGCTCTTCTTTAGACGTTCCGATATCCGCCAACAAAAGACCTGCTTTTTCAAGAACTTTTTCAATAGCATATAGACCGAAATCAGCCATGTTAGAGCCGGCAGCATCTTCCTCGCGCGCCCTATCGAGTTCGTTTTTAGCAAAAATCATTAGCGATCCACCGTTATGAAGTTTTTTAAGCTCTTCTTGTGTAGTGCCGATATCCTTATGCGTCCATCCGATTTGAAACGCAGCGTTAATGGAATCGATGTCTTGTTCAACATACTTAGGATCACCACTGCCTTCGCGCAAAGATTCAAGGCTCTTCTTGGCTCTTTTAAGGACTCTTTTGGGAGAATTATATTTTTCCTTGCCAAGATAAAGTTCCGTATCCCCAAAAGCTTGATAAGTAAGCCGTTTGAAATAAAGAGTCTTCACAATGCGATATATAAAAGGCACTGTATAAACAACAAAAAACGCTACTGCAAAAGCGATGAGAATATTGGCCCAATCAGACACTAAACGAACCCTCCGCAATGTTTATTTTAACAAAGATTAAACCCACTCAATAATACATCTTAATTTTAATCCTGTCAATAAGTTGGGTTCTTGTTTTAAAAAACCCACTTTTAGACTAAAATTTAACTTATGGACAAAAGGCGTTCGGAATTGAATATTGAGGGCGTGCGTCATACTTTGGCTCATGTTTTGGCTGAAGCCGTGCTCAAAAAATTTCCGAAGGCGAAGCTTGGAATTGGGCCAGTGATTGAGTCGGGTTTTTACTACGACTTCCTGCTCCTCCGCCCCCTTTCGCCAGACGACCTAAAAGAAATTGAGGGTGAAATGCGCGGAATAATCAAGCGAGGTTTTAAGATTGTCGGCAAGAAAGTAACGCCGGCAGAGGCCAAAAAACTTTTCAAAGACCAGCCTTTTAAACTGGAACTCGTAAAAGATTTTATAAAAGAAAAAAAACAATTAACCGTTTATTACACCGAGCCCGGAGTTTTTTATGATTTATGCAAAGGCGGGCATGTGAAAAATTCATCCGAAATTAATCCTGATGCCTTCAAGCTGAACAAGGTTGCAGGAGCTTATTGGAAAGGAATCGAGAAAAATAAAATGCTGACTAGAATTTATGGTTTAGCGTTTGAAACCAAAAAAGAATTGGATTCTCACTTAACCATGCTTGCTGAAGCTGAAAAGCGCGATCATCGCAGACTCGGGCGTGAGCTGGATTTGTTTACTCAATCCGATCTTGTCGGCGCGGGCCTGCCTCTTTTCACGCCAAAAGGAGCGTTGATACGAGAAATCCTGGAAGACTACGTGGGTAAACTCAACAAGAAATACGGGTATCAAAAAGTTTGGATTCCGCATATTACCAAACCGGAACTCTATAAAGTTTCGGGGCACTGGGAAAAATTCAAAGACGACCTTTTTCACGTCAAAGGCGGAACGGATGAATTCGTTCTCAAACCCATGAATTGCCCGCATCACACGCAAATTTACGCGAGCCGTCCAAGAAGTTATAAGGACCTGCCCATAAAATATTTTGAAACAACAACTGTTTACAGAAACGAGCAGTCGGGGGAACTTGGCGGCTTAACGAGAGTGCGTTCAATAACACAAGACGACGGACATACGTTTTTGCGAGAAGGCCAAATTGAAGAAGAAATTTCGCGCATGCTCGAGATGCAGTCCAAAATTCTTTCCGCTGTTGGTTTCAACGATTATTGGATTCGACTTTCGCTTCGCAACCCAAAAAACAAAAAGATGTATCTTGGGGATGACAAAACCTGGGACAAGGCCCAAAAAATAATGGCGGATATTTTAAAAAAGAAAAAAATAGAATTTAAATCTGCCGAAGGAGAGGCGGCCTTTTACGGCCCGAAAATGGATTTGATGATTAGGGATTCTTTGGGGCGTGAGTGGCAGGTATCAACAATACAGCTTGATTTCAATATGCCGTATAGATTCAGCCTGACCTACACGGATGAAAATGGCGAGAAACAAACTCCGGTGATGATACATCGCGCTTTTATGGGCTCAACCGAACGTTTTATCGGCATTTTAATTGAGCATTTTGCCGGCGCTTTTCCTTTGTGGCTCGCGCCAGTTCAGGTGGCACTTCTTTCAATAAATGACAAGGTAAAAGAGTATTGCCTGCAAATTATCCGCGAACTTCATAAAGAAAATCTGCGAGTGTGGCTGGATGACCGAAATGAAACTTTGGGCAAAAAAATTCGCGAGGCCGAACTTCAAAAAATTCCTTATATTTTGGTCATTGGCGAAAAGGAAAAATCTTCGGGCTTAATAAATGTACGCGAGCGGGGCATTAAGGAGCAAAAAACAATAAAACTGGATGAATTTATAAAAAATATGAGCTTAAAAGAAAAAGCCGCTTAAAGCGGCTTGTCGCTAGAAATATCGTCTAACGGTAAATTAATACCGATTCGTTTTGTTTCAGTCCTTCGCAGTATCCGAAAAGTTCCTGCGCCGATTCCAATAGCCACAAGAGAATAGAGGTATGCTTCAAAATAAAACATCGGGAGTTTGGTGGCAAAAAGAAGCAGTATAAACGGCGCAACCACAATACCCACAAAAACGAAACCGGTCAAAATAATTTCGCCACAAATCATCGCTTTGAGCTTGGGAGAAATTGGGTCTTTGCCCTCTCCTTCGGGATACAAATTTTGAATCAGGGTATAAAGTAAAGCACACAAAAACAAGAACGCAGCGGTGGCGGTTAAGAATCCTAAACCCAAATATGACGGCTTAAGTAAACCAAGAACTCTGGAAATACTGGAACCAATGCCAAAAAACAATAATGTGCAAAAAATAGTAACACAAAGTGTTTTTGCATTGTTTAAAAACAAAAACACAATTGCACCTCCTCTGTTTTACTTAATCTGTATGTTAATCTAACACAACATGAAATCCCCTGTCAACAGAAAAATCATAGTGATAGTCGGGCCGACAGCATCGGGAAAATCGGCGCTTGGGGTTAAACTTGCCAAAAAACTGAACGGCGAGATAATTTCGGCCGATTCGCGGCAAGTTTATAAAGGATTAGACTTGGCTTCCGGTAAAATTACTAAAAAAGAAATGGCCGGCATCCCCCACCACTGCCTTGATTTGATTAGCCCAAAAACAATCTTCACGGCTGAAAGTTACGCAAAATCCGCGCAAAAGGCCGTCAAAGACATATTAAAACACGGAAAAACGCCGATAATAGTCGGCGGAACGGGATTTTACATAGATATTGCCATCGGGCGGATGAAAACGGCGGGTGTCGCGCCCGACTGGAAACTGCGTCGTATGCTTGAGAAAAAAACCGCGGAAACTCTTTTAAAAATGCTCAAAAAATTTGATCCCGCGCGGGCGAAAACGGTTGAACCCCAAAACAAACGCCGTCTTATTCGTGCGATTGAAGTCGCGAAATTCTCAAAGAAAAAAGGTTTTAAAAAGCAAAATATATTGATATATCAATATATTAATGATGCTGATTTGGTGTGGTTGGGCATAAAAATAAAACCCGAAGAATTAAGAAAGAGAATAAACACGAGACTCGAAAAACGCTTAAAGGCCGGAATGATAAATGAAATAAAAAAACTGCGTAGGCAAGGAGTAAGCTGGAAACGATTAGACGATTTAGGCCTTGAGCCTCGTTGGATTTCAAGATATTTGCGCGGACTTATCGGTAAAGAAGAAATGGTACAAAAACTTCAAACCGCCATCTGGCGCTATTCCCGCCGGCAAATGACCTGGTTTCGCCGCAATAAAAAAATCAAGTGGGTCGCACCTAAAGCAGACTTGTTAAAATTTTTCTGACCACTTCGGGGTTGGCGCTGCCTTTGGTTTCCTTAATTATTTGGCCGACCAGGAATTGCAGAGCGTTTTCTTTGCCCGATTTATAATCGCTGACCGCCTGCGGGTTGGCATCAATAACTTTTTTGGCAATTTCTTCTAAAGCTCCTTCGTTTGAAATTTGAGCTAGTCCCCTATCACGCACAATATTCGTTGGATCCCCTCCCTCTTCAACCAAGGCGCGCAAAATATCTTTTGCCGCACGCGATGATATGGTGTTTTCCAGAATCATCTTAATAAGTTCGGCAAAATTTTCGGGAGTTAACAAAAGTTCATTCCACGGCAGCCCCTT
>MHMQ01000038.1:5168-5529 GCA_001819395.1 Candidatus Niyogibacteria bacterium RIFCSPLOWO2_01_FULL_45_48 | reverse complement strand
AAACTAGAAGCCGAGATCAAAGAGCTGATGCAAGACGAAGATGTTACCAAAAAGTCCGGTATTTATCCGTATGTTTTGACTAGGAATGAAAAGTTTTTGAATATCCGCGCGTTCAACGACAAAATGAAGCGAGAAGCGTATGAAAGGCAGCAAGGTATTTGTAAAAAATGCAAAAAGCTTTTTGAAATAGATGAAATGGAAGCGGATCATATAAAGCCCTGGCGCGAAGGCGGAAAAACCATTGCAAAAAATTGCCAAATGTTGTGCAAGCAAGATAATCGAATCAAATCAGACGTATAGCATTTTATAGTAGTCGCCGGATTTTTTCGCCGAAATGCCAGAAGCGAGGGCGCGGCGGAAG
>MHMQ01000038.1:0-5140 GCA_001819395.1 Candidatus Niyogibacteria bacterium RIFCSPLOWO2_01_FULL_45_48 | reverse complement strand
CCCGAGCGTTCCGCCGGAGCGAAGCGGAAGCGGTCAGTCGTCGGGATTCGTTTGGTAAAAAGTTCGGATTTTGTTCCGGAGACACAGCCTGCGTATGCTAAGTCAGGTGATTGAGATGCCTCGCCTTCGGCAGGCTTATCTATTCATACGTGTTTACCCGCGAGCGTTTTTGAGAGCGCGAGTCCACCACAAGAGTTGAGTGATCATGGCTTCCGCTTGCTTTGAGACCAAAGCAAAAAGTTCTTTAGCGTCCATCTTGCCGAATAGTGCTTGGAAATACTGCTCGCCCGGAATGTGCACGGCGTTTCTAATTGGCGTCATTTGAAGTTCAATGGCGTTCAAGCGGAGTTGCTCCACCGCGCGCGCTCCGCCGACACTGCCGTAACTCACGAAAGCCACTGGCTTGTTATTCCATTCCGGATACACCCAATCGAGCGCGTTTTTGAGCACGCCGGATGTTCCGTGATTATATTCGGGCGTGACTATAACAAAGGCGTTTCCCTCCCCTATTTTCTTTGTAAAACGCGCGACTGCTTCGTTTTTGTAAGGTTCTTGCTTAAATGATGGGCTTGTCGGCTCGTTGAAAAACGGCATATCGTAATCGCGCAAGTCGAGCACCTCAACAGCGACACCTTCCTGTTTCTTAATTTCCTCGGCGATCCAGGCGGCGGCCTTGTCGCTAAAACGGCCCTCGCGAGTGCTACCGGCAATTATTTTGATATGAAGCGGTGTATTGTTTTTCATGGGTTTGTAATAAGTTAATTTGATAAATAATAATTCGACACTATGCCTTTCGTTTTTTCTTCGGCTTGAACTCCTCCGAAAGACGTTTAAGGAGTTGGATAGTATGCTCGGCGTTGAGCGTATAAAGCACCTCTTGTCCTCGCCGCTCGTCCTGTACTAATCCCGCTTCCTTAAGAACGCGCAAGTGCTGGGATACCAGCGGCTGGGACTGCTTTGTTTTCTCCGCAAGCTCGCCGACCGTCTTGGGACCGGAAAACAGCGCTTCCACGATACGATAACGCAGAACACTACCTATGCCTTTGCCGAACTTTTTCATCGCTTCGCATAAATCAGTCATATAGAGATATTAGCATATCCTTATATAACAATACAAGACTTGCCCAAAATTTGAAATAATTGTGGGAGCCATCCCCGCAAGGACGGAGAAATGAACAACGCCAAAGAACCACAAATGATATAATACAAATGTTCATTTTGTAGTCTGAAGCGGCGAAGCAAAACCAAAAATTTCCTTTCCATTAATATAAAATCTTTATATGTTGATAGACGACGTAATAATCAAAGTGGAAGCCGGAAATGGCGGAAAAGGCGCCGTGGCTTTCAATAAAAATATGATGAGTTTGGGGCCGGTTGGCGGTCATGGCGGAAAAGGCGGCAGTGTTTATTTTGAAGGCGTTTCCGATTTGAACGCCTTGGGTCAGTTCAGGCACAAAAAAAACATTAAGGCCGAAGACGGCGGAAACGGGAGAGGGCAATTCCGAGACGGTTCTGACGGCGGCGATGTCATTTTGAAAGTTCCCGTGGGAACGATAATCCAAAAAATTGAAACCGGCGAAACCGAAGAGGTGTTGAAAATCGGCGAGAGAATATTTATCGCGAAAGGCGGCCGCGGCGGGAAAGGCAATTTTCATTTTCGTTCCGCGACTAACACCACTCCCAAGCAATTCCAGGAAGGTCTGCCCGGCGAGCGTTTGACGGCGAGGCTTGAACTCAAGCTTATCGCCGACGCGGGTTTTATCGGTCTGCCGAACGCGGGAAAATCCAGTTTGTTGAACGAGCTGACCATGGCAAAAAGCAAGGTTGCCAATTATCCTTTCACGACTTTAGAGCCGAACCTGGGAGTTTATTACGAACTTATTCTGGCGGATATCCCCGGGCTCATTGAAGGCGCGTCTGTTGGCAAGGGCTTGGGCATAAAATTTCTTCGCCATATTGAGCGCGTCAAAATACTTCTTCATTTAATTTCCGCCGAATCGGAAAACCCAGTTAAAGATTATAAAATAATCAAAAATGAGCTCAAAGCATATAACAAAGAGCTTTTGAAAAAAACCGAATATGTATTTTTAAGCAAAAGCGATATGATACCGGAAAAAGAAATAAAAAAGAAAATCGTTGCTTTGAAGAAAATCAATAAAAATGTTTTTCCGGTTTCTGTTTATGACTGGAACAGCTTGGAAAAAGTAAAGGAGATTTTAAACAAAATAAAATCAGAAAAATAATATTTTTTTAATCTTTTCATTGGCTATTCGTAAATGACGAGGCGCCGCTATACAAAACGTTTGAAAACGTTTATTCTCTAAGCTATGGCCCAAACACACGGCGACGTTGTTTTGCGTTTTGATAACGTATCGTTCGGTTTTAGTCACAAGAAACCCCTGTTGAGGGAGGCTTTTTTCGGTTTGCGCCAGGGAGCAAAATTTACGCTGATGGGCCAGAACGGCGCCGGCAAAACCACGATTTTTAAGCTGATTACGGGAAAAGTGAAACAAGACGAGGGGTCGGTAAGTTGTCGGGAGGGGGCCACCATCGCGCTGGCGAAACAGGTAATCCCCCGCGAGCAGATGGATTTGACCGTGCGCGAATTTTTTCAGGAAGCGTTCCCCGGGCAAACTATTTATAATATTGATCGGCGAATTGAAAACATTTTTGAAGTGGTAAACCTTCACGCTCCGCTTGAAAAAAAGATTCGCGTTTTTTCGGGCGGCCAGCAGGCTCGTTTATTGCTGGCATTCGCTCTTATTCAAAACCCCGACCTTTTATTATTGGACGAACCTACCAATAATCTTGATAGAGCGGGCATTGAACATCTCACGAAATTTCTCATTGATTATCAAAAAACCTGTCTTGCTATTTCGCACGACGCTCAATTTTTAAACGCTTTCACGCACGGAGTGCTGTATTTGGATTCTTTTAACCAAAAGATAGAACAATACACGGGAAACTATTTTAAAGTAGTGGCGGAAATCACCCAGCGTATTGAACGCGAACGCCGCGCGGCGGTTCGCAAAGCCAAAGAAGTGGAACATCGAAAGGAACAGGTGGGTTTTTTCGCCCAAAAAGGAGGGCATATGCGCGATGTGGCGAAGAAAATGCGGGAAAAAATAAAATTGATTGAGGAAGAAGAAATTGAAGAGCGGCAGGAGGATAAAATAATTCGTCCGTTTGTAATCCCCTGCCAGGAAGATATCGCGGGCGACATTGTCAATCTTACCAAGGTTTCCGTTATGCGGGGCCATAAGCCGATAACGAAAAAAGTAGCCATTAATTTGAAGCGGAGAGATAAGTTGGAACTTAAAGGACCGAATGGAATCGGGAAGACGACTTTGCTGGAAATGCTGGCTTCCGGGAAGGCAAAAGGCGCGGAAATCGCGGAAGGAACCAGAATCGGTTTTTATCGGCAAGATTTTTCAACTCTCAATTTTGAGGAAACGGTGTATCAATCGCTTATCGGCGCTATTGCCGAACGTTCTGACGTCACCGAACATTCTATCCGGTCTATGGCGGCCGGATTTCTGATCGGCCCCGAAATGATGCAAACGCGCGTGGAGCATTTATCCGAAGGTCAGAAAGGACTTCTTTCTTTCGCGCGTCTTATTCTTCAAAGACCCGGTCTTCTTATTCTGGATGAGCCCACCAATCACATCAATTTTCGCCATCTTCCGATTATCGCCAAGGCGCTTCAAATGTATGGCGGCGCCATGATTTTGGTGAGCCATATGCCGGAATTCATAAAAGAAATAAAAATAACCCAAGAATTGGATTTAGGATCCTAATGGTCGGTAATTTATTAGTGAAAATACGCTCAACCACAGCGTTAGCCGCGACACGCGAACCCGCCTTTCTTTATTGTTGAAAGCTATTCCTTTGCGTTGCCGGGAATTATTGGGGGCGGGTATAGTTTGTAATTATGCTGGACAACCGGTTTCGTGGCGGGCAGTCATTGTTAATAACGATAGGAAGAACGCGATTTGAAAGGTCGTCTGAAAACATGGCGGGAATCTGACCGGCCTGGTCTCTGGAGTCTTTCTGGCCTTTCAGGAAGTTTATCGGTTTTACGCGCCGGCGGAAGTTCGGGTAGTTTAGAAAGCGGTAATGTGGCGCGGATAAGACGTTCAATGTCCCGAATATCGTTTCTCTGGTCCGGCGTCGCGAAAGAAATAGCGTGGCCCGCGCCCCCGGCTCGAGCCGTGCGGCCAATCCGATGGACATAGTCGTTTGAACTTTGCGGCAAGTCAAAATTTAAAACAAGCTCAATGCCTTTCACGTCAATGCCCCGCGCGGCAATATCCGTGGCAACCAAAACACGGTATTTGCCGTTTCGGAATCCATCAAGCGCTTCCCGACGCTGGTCAAGCGAGCGATTGGAATGAATCTCGGCGGCCGTGTGGCCCATGGCGCGAACATTGGCGGCAATTCTTTGGGCGTTGAATTTTGTTCGGGAAAAAACCAAAACCGAGCCGCGATATTCATAAAGAATTTTTTCCAAAAGACGGGGCTTGTCGGGTTTGTTGACGAAGAAAAGTTCTTGCGTCACTTTATCAACGGTCGTGCCCGGTCGGGCAATCTCAACCCGCAAAGGCAATTTCATATAGGTCTGGGCCATTTTAAAAATATCCTGGGGCATGGTTGCCGAGAAAAGCATTGTTTGCCTTTCGCGAGGCACTTCTTGAAGGATTTGTTTTAATTGGGGCGCGAAACCCATGTCCAGCATCCGGTCCGCTTCGTCAAGCACGAGAATTTTGACATTTCTAAACGAAACGGTTTTTTGCTGAAGATGGTCAATGATTCGGCCCGGCGTGCCGATGACGATGTGGGGATTCCTTTGGAGCGAGAAAATCTGGCGCCGAATTGATTCGCCGCCGATTAAAACCGCCGTTTTCACCCGGAGCGGACCGCCGATTTCATCAAATACTTTATTAACCTGCAAGGCCAGTTCTCTGGTTGGTAAAACCACAAGACCGCTTTTGCCGCTAAGGGCGGCTTGAATCATCGGAATGGCGAAAGCCAGGGTCTTACCCGTGCCAGTTTGAGCTATGCCAACCAAATCCTTGCCTTCAATGCTTGAAGGAATAGATTTTTCCTGAATAGGCGTAGGCGTTTCAAAGCCCAGTTTGCC
>MHMQ01000037.1 GCA_001819395.1 Candidatus Niyogibacteria bacterium RIFCSPLOWO2_01_FULL_45_48 | reverse complement strand
TTACTCGTTACTTCATCAGTATTAGCGATTTTAGCGGGCATTGTTTTGGTGGCAGGGGGTATCTGGGGCATTTACTTTACATACAAAAATGTGGCTAACGAAAAAATCGTAACCCCGAAAGATTCAGCTATTCCAGAAAAACCTGTTCGCGGAGTGCTTACGCTGAAAGCACAGGCAGATATAATCAGGGAGCATACCTTGCGAATGACAGGCGGCAAAACATTTTCCGAAATGCCTCGTCAAATATCGAAGTTAGACGACAGCGGGAAACCTCTCTTGGACGCAGAAGGTAATCCCGTTATGGTGGCAAATACCGCTCGTGATATTTGGATAACGGCGACAACACTTATTACTGCACTACATTTGGGAGTTTTAACTTATATCTTCTCTGGTATGGTTTTGTTGTTCGGTTTTATTTCAATATGGACAGGTATTGTTTTTTACGCTTTGAGCCGTGAACGGTAAAGTGTAGGTTGTAATGTAAACTATAAATTGGAATACGACCTTAAATCTGGGATGTAAATATATTCGTTTTGCTTCTCAAAAATGGTTCTAACATTGTTCACGGTGCGGAGCCAGAAATAAAATATCCCGTTTATCGGAATATTTTATTTGGCTTATGATAATCTAAAATTATGGAAAAAGAGCCACAACTCCAACAGCCGGATGATTTTGATAAAGAGGCCGCAAAATTTTGGGAAGATGAAAAAGAGCGGGCTGTTAAAGACCTTCAAGAGGCGTTGCGCATAGATCAATCCCTGAAGCTTTTTATGGGTTATCTTGAAAAGGGAATACTTAATCCCGATATGCCATTAGGTGAAGCCTTGGAGAAGTTGGAAAAGAAAAAATTTGAACTCACCGATACCGATCCAGAAGAGGCAGAGGAAGCTGAAGAAATTGAGGACGAGGATGAAAAAAAAGATGGCGAATAAAAAGCGGTTTGATATTATCGCGCCGCCCGTTTCTTTAAAATTTTTTTAATTTCTTTTTCCGCAGACTTTTTTCTCTTGAGATAATCAACAGCTTTGTTGATTTCTGCGAGGTACACATCTATTTTTAAGTTGTGAATTCTTTGGTGCCAATCTTTTTTAACATGAGGACAGGCAAAGCTGTCATGTTTGCATTTTCTGCCAGCCGCCGCCATTGCCCAACCTGTAGGACCCAACACATTCCGTTTTACTTTCATTGGCGTTCCGCACACGCCACAAATCATTTTTTTAACTGTTCCCGGTTTAGGGAAACTATAACCGTTGTTTCCGTACCAATCTATTTTCATTATCCACCTCCTTAAAGTCGCTATTCCATAAGTTAACGTGATTTTAAAGTTAAGGCAAACGGATGATTTGACCCAAGATTAGGATTTTGTTAATTTTGAATGTACGAGCCGGATTATTAAGGAGGAAAAATGGCGATAAGAACCGGCAACGGAGCTAATCCCAAGAAAAAAGTTTATTTAATCAGTTCTTTGCGAAAGCCAGAGGTGCCCGAGATAGCAAATAAAATAAGAAAGCTTGGATTTATTGTTTTTGACGACTGGTTTGCGGCTGGTCCGGAAGCAGATGATAAATGGAGGGATTATGAAAAAGCTAGAGGTCGTACTTACCAAGAAGCATTGCAGGGTTTAGCGGCAGACCATGTTTATCAGTTTGATTTGAAGCATTTGAATGAGTGCGATATCGCGGTGTTGTGTTTACCTACGGGAAAGTCAGGGCATTTAGAGCTTGGATATGTGATCGGGCAAGGAAAAAGGGGTTATATTTTACTTGATAATCCTGAAAGATGGGATGTGATGTATAAATTCGCGCACGGCGTATTTCACAAATTCAAAGAATTAAAAGCAGAGTTGGAAAAATTGAAAAATGAACCCGCTTAACTAGCGGGTTTTTTATTGAAGGAGAAAGTTATCCACAATTTTATTATTGCGGTGGTGATAAATAGGTTTATAATTAAAAATATGAAAAAAAGTTTTTTATGGTTGATGGCGACCCTCGTCATCAGTTTAGTCGCAGGCTATTTGGTCGGTGATTCAGTTGGCTACAAAAGAGCGGAAGCGGATATTAAAAATCTAGATGAGGTTGCCGCGCAAAAAGCAGCAGATGATTTGGCTAAAGCCTCTAATCCTTTTCAGGCAGTGAATCCGTTGGAAGGCGTTGAGTCTAATCCTTTTGAGAAGGCCAAAAAAGTACTGAATCCTTTTTAATAAAAATCACTATGGAAAAAGCAAGCTTATTTTCGTGTAGCAAGGCTGTTTCGGCTATTTTAATTTCTGCTGGCATTTTTTTGCCAGCTTTTTTTGTTTTTGCGCAAACCAGCGATACTCCACCATCAGTCGTTAATCAGGAGCAGGTGGATGCCGCTATAGTTGATCTTAGTGAAATTTATGGCCAGCCAGTTACTAGCGTGGAGCAAGCCAAGGCTATTTGCAATCTTGAACAGTATTTGGGAGATTGCGCTGAAATTGGCAAACGGCACGATCTTTTTGAAGCCAACGAAATAAAAAGTGTTGACGCGGTACTTTCGGAATTAAAAGGGAAGCTTATTGATGATTTAAAAAATTGCGCTGATGAAACCTGTTTAGTAGGCGTTGCCAGCCAGTTGGCGAAACGGTTGGCTGATAAAGCGCCGGCAGTGGCTAAAGAATTAGATTTAACAACGAAAAAAGTTGCGGAAAAAAATGAAATTGTGAAAGCCGCTAAAGAAGTTGGAGTTAATTTTGATGATTGCCGGACTATGGATCCGGATAGCGCTTCGGTGGAATTACTCCGGGCTTGCGCGAAGTTAGCGAAGCATAAAGGAGTACAGCAGCAATTATCTATTGATGCTCGTCAAGCAGTTGAAAATCAGGATGCTTCGCTTGAGCTTCAAGAAGGTTTGCGAATTGGAGCTTATCAATGCGGCGATAATACTTTAGAGGGATGTGGCAATTATTGTTTGAATCCAAGCGCTGGCACTGCTATTCCGCCAGTTTGTCGCGATATTGCTCAGAAATTTTTCGGTTCGGAAGGCGTTAAGCAGTTAGATTTGGCGCGTAGCCAAGTCCAACAAACCGCTGTAAATTATCTTAAAAAAGCGAAAAATGTTGTGTTTGTTACTCTTGATGGAAAAAAGCTAACCAGTCCGGAGGCCATTGGTCGTTATATGGAAGAAGCCGGCAGAACCGGCAATGTAGAAGCGGTGGGAAAAGGGATGGACTTTTTGGTATCCAAAGGGTTTGTGAAGCCGGAAGAAAAGGATTTTGCTTTGCGGATGGTTCAAAAAATTAAAGATCAGGGTGGCCGTGTTGATTTTGATGAATGTAGCCGAAATCCGGCAGCTTGTGATCGATTTATTCACGAGGATGATCGGGGCGAATTTGCGGCGCAAGATAAAGTCCATAGCATTATAGAAGCGGCAATAAATCAGCGAGGTGTTCCGGGGGCTCAATCTTGCAGTGATCCAAAGTATAGTGAAACTTGTCATGAAGCCACTCGATCTGTTTTGCCCCAACTTAGGCAATTAGTCGCGCAATCACCAGAGACTAAAACTTTGGTTGCGGAAATTGAAAGCCGATTTGTTGACGCCAATCGGGGTTTTGAAGCGCGCCGCGATGTGGAAAATAAATTTCAAGGCGGCGAACAGCTTAAAATCGGCGATCGTACTTTTAGCAACTTTCAAGAATTAGAAGTTTTTTGTCGCACTAATAGTTCGGCTTGTTTAGCGGAAACCGCTCGCCAAGGTTTTATTGATCGCGATTATGCCGCTCAAAAGTACGAATATAGTTTTGAAACTCAACGCGGCGCTTTTCCGGAATTTGTTCCTCCGGGCCAAGGTGGTTTGCCGCCCGGCAGAACGCCAGGGTTTACTTCTCCCGGTCCCGGTTTTGGTTTGCCCCCCAGCATTAATAAAGAAGATGCCCTTAAGCAATTTCAAGTTTGGTTAGATAATCCGCAAGGTCCGCCGCCAGTGCCGAATCAGCAAGTCTATCTTGGCGACGGTCCGTCAAATTATCCCTATCCTTATTCAAGACAAGCTTGCCCTCAGATTTATCCTCGGCCATGTTCTGAAGGACAATATCGGGTTGATTCTCGCGATAATCAAGGATGTTTTATTCCGGGTGAATGTTCGCCTATCCCGGGTTATGTTCCTCGCCGTCAGACAACTTGTCCGCAACCCGTAGAGCCCGCTTGTTCTGCTGGCCAATATTCAAGATTTGTTCGGGGATTAGACGGTTGTTATGTTAGTGAGTGTGTTTCAGGAGAACAGCGCCCACAACCTATCGGCCAGGTTTGTCCAGCGCAACCAACGGTTAGCGGTTGCCCGGCTGGCGAAGAAAAATATGTTTCTTATAGTTCTCGAGAATGCGGCACTTATTTTGCTTGTCGAAAATCTGGTCAGTTTCCGCCTCCGCCCCTACCGCCAGTAACTCAATGCTCTGATGGAATTGACAATGATGGCGACGGCCAAATTGATTATCCGGCGGACACTGGATGTTATGGAAGAGATGATTACAACGAGACAACTCCGGTGTCGCCAGAGCCATTTCCAATTCCAACGCCGACCGCTTGCCCATCGGGCCAATACTGGTATGTGCCATCGGGCGGCGGAGCCGGCTATTGCAAGGCAACCTCGTCTACCGATTGTCCGTCCGGACAATATTGGAATGGCAGTTCCTGTGTGACATCAACTCCGTCTCCTACTGCTTGCGACAGCGCTTTAATAAATCTTTTGGGATCGGGTTGCCATCAGATGTATTCCGATGCTAGCGGCCAATCAGTTTTTTGCGATGGGCCGATGACTAAATCAGCGCGCCGCGGTGAAACTACTGCGACTCTTGGTTGTTCGCAAACCGGCGGTGGCAGCAGTACGCTACAAAGCTGTTTCTATCCTAATGCTTCAATTAATAGTCAACCCCCGGGTTTTACTGTTTGGTGTGAGAAGGATTACTTTAATTGCCACAAAGGAAGTCCGTCTGGAGAGGCAATTAGTTTGACCGGGCTTTCTCTTGGTGCTCCTTCCAGTTGTGAATCTGGGTGGACTGACGGAGGAGGAATTTCGCCCGCCGGCCAAAAAGAACAAATTTGGAATTCCTTTGGTTTAAAATCCTGGATTAGAACTGACGCTGATCCTGCCAGAATTGAACAGTTAAAACAGTCTTGCGTAAATGTTTCCAGCAACGCTAATGTTTGGTCGCCCGATTCCGGTAATTCTACTAGTGTTGATTTTGGAATGCCTAACGCTGATAAATGCCAAAGAGCGGCCAGTTGCACCAGTTCTCAATATTTTGATGGAGCGGCTTGTGTTACTACCACAACTCCTCAAACTGGCACCGCTCAATGTTCCGACGGTCGAGATAATGATAGTGATGGTCAAATTGATTATCCGGCTGACACTGGATGTTATGGAAGAGACGACAATGACGAAGGCCAGTCTACCACTACTAGCGGTTCGTGCACCCAAGAATTAATTAATCTTTTGGGATCAGGTTGTCATAGTATGGGCAATGGTTTATTTAATGGAGCGATGAATCGATATGTTTTATCCGGTACGACTGTGGTTAAAGAATGCTCGACGAATTATATTTCTGGTTGCACATCGGGAGGAAGTTCAACTACTTGTTCATCCGGACAATATTGGTATGTGCCATCGGGCGGCGGAGCCGGCTATTGCAAGGCAACCTCGTCTACTGATTGTCCGTCCGGCCAATGGTGGGATAGCGCGACTAATTCTTGTAAATCAACTTCTACTCCTACAACTTGTCCCTCTGGCCAGTATTTGAGTGGCAGTTCCTGCGTAAATTCTACAACAACATCTCAATGCTCTGATGGCATTGATAATGATGGCGATGGTCAAATTGATTACCCGGCGGACACTGGATGTTACAGCGCAACAGACTATGACGAAATTGTTCCGCCGTCAACTACTAGCAGTTGCCCAAGTTTCGCGCATGATATGGGCGGATATTGTATGTTGAATAATGATACTAGCCGTTGCGCCGAATATTCTACTGCTTCTTCAGATTCTGGATATACCGCTTCTACTTGCCAACAGCGTTCAGGCACCACTACATCTACTGGTACGACATCTGGCAGTTGTCCATCGGGACAGTATTGGAATGGTTATAGCTGTGTTGCTTCAGCTTGCCCATCGGGCCAATACTGGTATGTGCCATCGGGCGGCGGAGCCGGCTATTGCAAGGCAACCTCGTCTACTGATTGTCCATCCGGTCAATGGTGGGATAGCGCGATTAGCTCTTGCCGATCAACTTCTTCTACCACAAATACTTGTTCGTCAGATCAGTATTGGAATGGTTCTTCTTGTGTGTCTAATTCACCGACAAATACAACCCCGACTTGTTCCTCCGGCCAGTACTGGGATAGTTCCAGAAGCTCTTGCGTAGGTACTTGCAGTTCTGATCAATCTTGGGATGTAAATACTCAATCTTGTAAATCGAACCCTACAACTAATTCTTGCCCTTCGGGACAATACTGGAATGGTTCTTCTTGTGTAAATACTTCAGCGTCCGACACAACCACAACTTGTCCATCGGGACAGTATTGGAATGGTACGGCTTGCATTAATTCAACGACACAGCCATCGGCTATGTTAGTGCCTCAAAGCTGTCCAGGAAGCCATTATTGGGATGGAGATAGCTGTGTCTTCGGAACCAAAAAGAACGTCCTGCATTTTATAGCTGAAGTAAGAACCTCATTAAATGGCTTTATGGGTTGGTTGATGCGAGTACTGTTGAGATAGAAACAATAAAAATACCGCTCCGATGTTATACCGGAGCGGTATTTTTATACGGTTCAAGTTTCACTTATCCGCCGTCATTGCGATCCGCCAGCCGGCGGAGAAGCAATCCTACCTTAAAGTTATTATAAATTACGTCATTGTAAGATTGCTTCGTCATCCCGTTTTACGGGATTCCTCGCAATGACGCTGCGGAATTTTAGCATATATAACAAAGACACTCGCAATGAGTGTCTTTGTTATCTTTCTACATCTAAGATTTATTAGGAAAGATGCTTGGAAACGAGCTTGGTCATTTCAAACATATTCACTACCGCTTTTCCGCCGAACACCTTTTTTAATTTGTCGTCA
>MHMQ01000036.1 GCA_001819395.1 Candidatus Niyogibacteria bacterium RIFCSPLOWO2_01_FULL_45_48 | reverse complement strand
CGTTCCGTGCCCGCAAAACAAACGAACAGTCCATTTCTTTTTTCTGTACATTTCAGGATAAATTCCGCGAGTGTAAGGATACTCACCCGGATTTCCGAGCATACGCGCGTAGTCAAAGTCCTTCAAATCAGCCGGCCCGTAGACAACTTTTCTGCCTTTGTCGGACATCTCCGCCTCCCAACTTGAGGGAAGTATTCCCTCAAGTTCAGTTCATAATTTCCGCTATCAATATATAAGAAAAATGCCTATTTGGCAACGCCCAAATAAAGTTCAAAGTGCTCGCCCAAAGACTTTGGCACCAAAAAATTTTTCGCGACACTTTTTCGGGCTTCGCGCCCGATTCTGGAACAAAGTTTTTTGTTCTTCAGAAGCTCAATTATTCTCCGCCCGGCCTCTTCGGGACCTGAAACCAAAAATCCATTTTTGCCGTTTTTTATCTGCATCATGATGCCCGAAGCCATTCCCCCAACAACCACTTTTCCCTTCCACATGGCCTCGGTTACCGTAAGCCCAAAACCTTCGCGAATGGACTTCTGCAAAATTATGTCCGAAGCCGTCTGAACGGCATTAATGAATTCCACATGAGAAATATCTTTTAATTTATTGATATTGGAAAATAAAAAAATTGACGGATCTCCTTTGGCGTATCGCTCGACTCTTTTGAATATTTCCAACGCCTCCGGATCGTCCGCGGCTTCGATTATTCCGGCGAGAATAAGCTGTAAATCCGGAATTTCTTTTTTGGCGTGATAAAACGCGCCAATTACCCCGAGCGGATCTTTCCACGGATCAAAACGCGAAATCTGGGAGACCAAGGGGCGCTCCGGGTGAATTCCGAAATTAACTAGAATTCTTTTTGCTTGTCCGGCCGCCGTTTTTTTGTTTTTGGCGATCATGGGATCTATTACCGGCGTTATAATTTTTATCTTTTTTAGCGGAAACCAGGGAGGGCGGTAATCCTTCCTTGAAATAACGACTCGGCTGTATTTTTCGACATGCGGTCTTATGAACTCAAGAGCTCCGGCATTCGGCGCCGAAAGATCGATATGGATTCTTAAAATTGATGGCTGATTTTCAGATAAAAAATCAGCGAGTCCCGCTGGCTGCGGGTCATGGATCAGAACCACGTTTGGACGAACCGTTTTTAATAATTTTGGCAGGTCTCTGCCAAAATTCCTGCTTTCTGAATTAAAAATTTCTTTTTCTTTGGCGGACAAAAAACCCGACTTGCCCTGAAGAAGATTGTGGATTTTTTTTGTCACTTCAAAAAATGCGGGAGCGCCCTGAATGACAAACCATCTGGAATCCAAACCAAGGCCTTTTTCAAGAGCAATCTGGCTTTTCAAAAGTTCGGCAACCCCACCGCCGGAGCTTGTGGCGTTAATATGCAAAATGCGGAACTTTTTAAGTTTTCTGGCAAGATGTTTTGTTTTTTCAAAAATACTCCGGTTAAAACGGCGGTACGGCGCAAAGCCTCTTTTTTCAATTTCAACCTCTTTAAAAAGCATTCGTTTATTTAATCATTTTTTTGAATTCTTCAACCATCGGCACTTGTTCGGGCTCCGCTCCGCAATGAAGCGCGAGATAGTAAGCCGTCCATTCGGCGATCAAAATAGATGAAAAAATTTTATGCCACGGAGATCGAATCCCCGAAACCCCGGGATTCGATCCCGGGAAAACCTCAAATCCCCTGTCCTCCAGAAGTTTTTGAGTCATATCCATCCTTTTTATGATTCGCGGATCATCTTCGTGGTCGCGTAAAAATATAAAGGCTAGATTTTGCGAAAGTTTTTTTGATTCCGGAGTAAAGTCAAAGCCGGTCATTTCATTATGGTTTAGTTCCGGAAAAATATTATAAAAAGCGGGAATTTTTGCCGTCTCGTTGAATATAACTTTCCAGTTCAAAGCCAAAGCGCTGTTTTTCCCGGAAGTATAAATTACCGGAATTTTACCATCGAGTTTTTTTGAAAGCTCCTTTCCGGCGTCTTCCAGGCCGGAATCCAGATCTCCTGCTATCTTTTTAACCTTCGCGATTTCTTCATCCCACCACATCAGTTTTAAAAGAGCCAAAACGAAAAAACCAAGGGCCATCCTCGGCTGAATACCTGTGTCCGGAATTTTTACAAAGGCGATGCCTTTGTTCTGGGCTTGTTCAAGCAGTTTTCCGCCGATTGAAATAGCGGCTAAATTTAATTTTTTCTCAAGCGCCTCGCCAAATGAGTCTAACGCCTCCTCTGTGTTTCCAGAATAAGAGTTTACAATTATCAGACGCTCGTCCAAATCGCCAATCTCCGGCAAGCCGTAACTTGAATGAATGATAATATCCAAGTCAGGACGCGCGATTTTTATCAAATCAGCCGCCAAATGCGACCCGCCCATTCCGCAAACCGCGAATTTTCGCGATTTGCCTTGAGCGAAGCCGAAGGGCTTCAATTTTTCCGTATTTTCAACAACCGGCTCAAATTCAATCTGTTTCGGAAAATCCTTTATCGCCTTGTCTAATGCCATATATACAAACTATACCACCTGATCTTCTTTCTCAAAAAGACGCGTCAGATAAATAGTTATAGAAACCAAAAGAACGGTTATGATTCCCGCGTATAAAAATTTTACCAAAACCGAGTTTTTCTGAAGTGGAAAAATTAACTCTATCAAAGATTTAATTGCGTCATTCCAGGCAAGACCGGCCACCAGCCCAAACCCTGCGGTAATATAACCGACAACTTTGATTCTGACTTCTTTTTTTATGTTATTGACTTGATTTTTTAACTCGTCCATTTTTATGCCTCTTCTATCTTATGCTCCAAAATTTCGTCATGCCCGCGGAATTTGAAATAAGCGTTGAAATTTTTTCCGGCGAAAAGAAGAGGAAACCAGAGTCGGTCGTCGGGCCACATTGTGTCAAAAGGAATTTCGTCAAATTTGTACCATTGAGGCCTCATTTCTTCTCCCTCACTCGGCTCGCCTTCAAATTTTGTCGCAGAAAATAAATGCATTTCCAAAAGTTCCGGGTTGCCCTCGAATTCAAAAGTAAAAACTCCCCTCTTTTTCATGTCCAAAGGCTTGACGCCTATTTCCTCTCCGACCTCGCGCATCGCCGCAGACCCAATGTCTTCCCCCGGGTTAACCTTTCCCCCAAACCCGTTCCAGCGCCCTTCGGCAAATCCGCGCTTTTTCAATCCCAAAAGTATTTTTTGGTCGTCGTGAATCATTAAAAGTGTCGTAATTTTTTTATTCATAAAATTATTTTGTCTATTTTAGCCGCTAATATAAAATCATTCTCCGAAAGCCCTCCGACAGCGTGCGTCAAAAGTTCAACGATAACTTGGTTATAAAAAATATGTATATCCGGATGGTGTCCTTCGCTTTCGGCAATTTCGGCAGTTTTGTTTACAAACGCCATTGCTTCTTTAAAATCCTTGAATTTAAATTCTTTTTTTATCTTTTTGCCGTCAACAGCTTCCCAACCGCCGGAAAGCTCGGCCATATATTCTTTAACTTTTTCGGCCTCAAGCGGCGGGGTCCCGCCCTCGCAGGCAACGCATTTTTTATCCGAAAGAAATTTCATTTGTCTAATATAACAAATGAAAGGCCGCTATGCCAAAAGCCACCGAAACGTTCAGAGACTCTTTCTTTCCCCTTTGCGGAATTTCAAGTATTTTATCCGCTTTTTTTAAAATGCCCTCTGGCAAACCCTTTGTCTCTTCGCCTAAAACCAGCGCGTATTTAAACTTTTTAACAGGTCTGAACTTAAAGATGTTAACCGATTTTTTATTCTGTTCAAGAGGCAGAATTTTATAACCATGTTTTTTCAAGCGACCAATCAAAACGCCCGTTGACTTGCAATGTTCGTGGGCTACATTTTTTTCTGCTCCCAGCGCGACTTTTGCCAATTTTTTATTTATGCGTCCGTATTTATCTTTTGGCCCCGGCGTAATCCCGCAAAGGAAAATTTTCTCAACGCTGGCCACGTCAGCCGTCCGGAAAATTGACCCGACATTATGCGAACTTCGAATATTGTCCAACAAAACCACCATCATAAAATCTATTCTAATATTCTCAAGAATTTAAGAATAGATTGGGCGCGGTTTGTAATCTTGTGGCGAACATTATTGCCCTCGTATCTTTTCAGCACCAGGTCGGCTATATGCAAGCGGCGAATGTGTTCGGATGCGGTTTTAAAGTTGATGTTTAATTTTTCCGAAACATCAGCCACGGACAACTCCGGCTCTTTTTTCAAAAGATCCAAAATCTCAATCCGCCTATGGTTGGCGAAACCTTTAACTATCCTCTCTAACGCTCTATATTGTTTGCGATTATTTTCACTCACGAATTTATCCTATCACGCCCACACAAGGTATTCCAATATTCTCAAGAATTTGAGAATAGAATAAAGAGATTTATCCCCTACTTTCTCTTTTGCGGATGGTTACGAGATATGCTTCGGCTAATAACTTTATAGGTTTATGGTCGCTATCGTATTCATAAGTATCGTCAGATGGCGTTTTGATCTTCTCTACTTCAAAACCCATTTCCTCTAGATGTTTTAACGTTTCTTCAATGCCCTGTGATAAAATTCTTTGCGGCTCATATTCTTTTCCGATTAATACGCGCCCGAGACGAATTTCGCCTCCTGGCCGGACAACCCTTGCCATTTCATTCAAGCTATTTTCAATAAATCCTCTGGAGTAAGCCGTAAATCCTCAACGTAGTGTTGGAACGTTTCCTCGTCTGTTTCCGTTGTTAACGGCTCTCTTTCAAATTTTTCCATTTCAAAACTTCTCAAGGAGTTTTACCAGAAGCCGGGTTGGCTCGCCGGCGGCGCCCTTGGCCAACCAGTCGCCTTCAATCGAAGTCATTCGCGGAGCCATGTCTATGTGAACCCACGGAAAAACGGCGCCGGCTTTCGCTTTATCGTCTTTCACAAACTGCCACAAAAACATGGCGCCTAAAATCGCTCCTCCATAGCGGGTTTTATGCGCGTTGACCAAATCGGCGAAAACTCCCTTGATCCCGTCATCTTCATATTCGTCCCATAATGGCAACGGCCAGACGTAATCGCCTGATTCTTCTCCCAGTTCCTGAAAAGTTTTTATCAAACTGTCGTCTTTTGAAAAAATTACCGAGGCCCGCTGGCCCAAAGCGGCTAAAGCCGCGCCGGTGAGTGTCGCGACATCAACAACTAGTCTCGGTTTATATTTTTTAGCGTAAGTAAGCGCGTCCGCCAAAATAACCCGCCCTTCAGCATCGGTGTTTATAATTTCAACGGTTTTACCCGACATCATACGCAAAACATCACCCGGCCTGAAACTTTCATTTGACGGCATATTTTCAACCGCGGGAATAAGGCCGATTATATTTTTTGCAATTTTAAGTTTTGCGGCAGTCGCAATCACGTGAATAACGGACGCCGCGCCCGACATGTCCATATGCATTTCATACATCCCCTCGCCCGTTTTTATGTTTAACCCGCCGGTATCAAAGGTGACGCCTTTGCCAACTAAAACAACCGGTTTATCTTTTGCGCCAGCCATATATTCCATTATTATAAATTTTGGCTCTTCTTTCGCTCCTTTGGCCACCCCCAAAACCCCGCCCATTTTTAAATCCCCCATTTCTTTACATCCCAAAACAGAAACTTTTACGGGTAAATTTTTAAAAGCGGTTTTGGCGGCTTCGGCAAGGACTTTCGGCGTCATCTCGCCACCCGGAGTATTTGCCAAAATCCTGCAGGCATTCACTTCTCCGCCAACAATCTGGCCTTTTTTAAATCCGTTTTTAATTTCTGGCATTATTTTTCCAAAAACAAAAATTTCTTTTACAAAATTCCACCCATCGCGAGGCCGGCTTTTATATTTTACGAATTCAAAATTGGCCAACTCAAAATTCACGGCCAAAACTTCGGCAAGCTCACTCGCGGCAACTTCAAAGTTTTTAACAAAGTCCTTAAAGTCAAGGGCGACACACGAAATTTTTGCTCCTTTTGCCAAAACAACAACTTTTCGGGCCAAACTGACCAATTTCCTGCGGTTTAACCTTAAGCCATCACCCAAACCAATATAAATAACCTTCTTTCCGCCCTGAACGCCGACGACACTCTCATTCCCTTCGCGCAAAACGATTCGGGCTATATTTTTATCTTTCGGTCTTTTTTCATAAAAAGTTAGTTTCATTGCTTAACACTATACCAAAAAACAAATAACTCCGCAATTGCGGAGTTATCTTTTTTTGGCTATCGCCGAATTGGTGTACTCGGGATCGCCAGTAACTTCTTTTACAATGTTTAAAAAGTGAGGAAGTTCAACCTTGTCGTTTTCATCAAGCAGTTCTATTTCGAGCAAGTATAATCCTCTGGCCCACGACGGATCAACAAAAAAATCCAGAGAAAAATACTGGTACTTATACACAAAATAATAGCGTATTTTAACAATTGGCATCCGATTTGATCTGGCATAACGCATCAAAAAATCAAAATCTTGGCCACGAATATCAAATTCGCGCTCGCCCCTTACAAGAGAAGCTCCACCGCTTTTTTGAGCTAAGTAGTAGAAATCAGGACACCCGTTACGCGCAACTTCTCTAATACGCGATTTTCCGCTGAGACCACCGAAACCCTTATCAGGAATATCAACATATATCTGATCGATCATTTCAATTCCAAACGGCGCTGGGATTATTTCGTCACAAAAGCCTTCAACCAAAAACTTTCTTTCTATTTCTAACGGCTCCGGAATGCCAAGGACGCGCAAAACCGCTTTAAAAAGCCGCTCCAACTTTCCGTTCCAGTCTGTTGAATTGTCAATAATGTAAAGATGGGGATGGCCAATGTAAGCGGCGAGAGTTCTTGCATCCAAATCTCTGACATCTTGTAAATCTTTTTCCGACCGCGCCGTATTAGCCAGATTATAATACCGTTCAGCGCCGTCAGCCGCCGTAACCATATAAATAACGGCGTCAAAGTCAAAACAGGTTTCTCTCGCGCTTAAACCCAGTTCTTTCAAAAATCCGTCAAAAACACCCTCCGGAACATACGCCTTGTTGTCCTGTGGCCCTCGGTCGTATAGAATAACTCTTGGTTCGTCCTTAAAAATATCCGCGAGATTCCTTATATTTTTCGCGTCGTCCAATTGCCATTGCAAAATAGATTTCTGAAGTTCCAGATATTTTTGCGGATCCTTTTTGGCCAGCTCCTGCAAATCGCGAACTCCGCCCAAAATCACATCGGTCGCCTTCTCGCGCGCGGCAAAAACCCGCCAACCCATTTCTTCAAGCTTCTTTTTTACAAAATCAATTCCTTTGGTCTTTCCCGAACACGGCCCGCCGGTGATAATTATTTCTTTGACCTCGTTTTTCAATTGATGCCCCCCTCTTGAAAATCTGGAGTAACAGTAGCATAATATCATTGGATTTACAAAAGGAGGACAGGGAATGACTATTGTCACGACTCCCATGCGATGCGCAGAAAAAGGATGTTCCGGAATTCTCAAAAGAATGCCCGAAATCTATTTCCTTTCACGAGTAGCTTTTTACGGATGCGGGACATGCGGCATGGTCATAAAATACGACGTTGTCGGTATTGATGCTTTGGAAAATCCGCAAATTGACGAACGGACATACGATGAATATATGAAAGAGTTTGCCGAGCGCCTGCCCGCAGGAGCAGTTTAGTGTTCATCCGCGGTTCAGTGGTGGTTCTGCTGGTTTGCGTCATTGTTTTTATAACTTTTTCGCTGGCTTCTTTCCTGCACGGCTATATACTTGTGCCGTTTTTCGTTAATCCCGCGGAAAAATTCGTATCCCTTTTTGTTAACTCCTGGATGAAGGAATTCTGGTCTTATGTTTTGGGCATTACAACGATGGCTTTATCCATATCCGCCCTAGGCTGGCTGTCATCTATTCAGGTTCTTTCGAGGATAACAAAAAGGCATCCGTTTGTTTTGAAAATTCCGGTTGTCGGAAAGTCAGTCGGCATGCTCATAAAGGTGTTTGAATTTGAGTGGAAAACCGAATCTAAATTCAAATATATAGTTGAAACCAGAGATGATTTATACGGCATCGGCGGAAAATGGCCCGGGCTGGTCACAAACGAATACGAAATCGACGGGGTTACACACTGCACGGTTTATATCCCTTCGGCAATGAGCATCTGGACGGGATATGCCAAACGCGAAGTCCGCAGAGCCGACTTAACCCGCATCATCGGAGCCACGGTCCTTGATTTTATAATATTCGTCAGCACCTTCGGCGCAAACGACCCATTTTTGGGCAAATCACGCGAAAAACTGAATTAAACACCCCATCTCTTACAAAGAGCGGGTGTTTTTGTTTTCAGGCCACAAATTAACAGCCATGGCCAAAGCGCCGGCAAGAAGTCCGATGTCGCGCACAGTAATCGCGTCTATTCCCGATACAAGTAAAACCAAAGCAAGATGCAAGGCGGCAAAAAACGAAGCCCAAAACGTCCAGAAATCAATTAGCAATAAAAATCCGACAATAATATCAAAAATAGCGGTTCCAATCATGGCTTTTTCGGGAGTGGTAATCAGGATATCGGCCACCCACGGCTTAATGAATCCGGTCCAGGCCTCGGGCGATTGAAAAATCAAAACGCCGACCCACAAAAAAGTTATCGCCATTCCGACTCTCAAAACATGAAAGGCGTAATTATTCATAGTATTGTTATATTACTTGTTAAAACAACCGAGGCCATAACGAAAATAGTGACGGCCGACATAACGCACCAAAAACACCAGGCCTTAAGCACTCTCCATTGTATGTATAAAAGAAAGAGCGAAGCAAAAGATGCGCCAAAAATCATTATTTTAGCAAAATATGCCATTAAGTCTCTCGGACCGACACCTACGACCAAAAGAACGGCAATCAAAGAAACGACGGCATAAAAAACAAAACCCAAGTACTCGTTATGAACACCCAGAAATTTGTTGTAACGGCTGTTTAATACCACAACGCAATCCTCGCCTATCGGGCAGACCGGGAGCTCCGAGGCTTTGCGTTTGCGTATCAAGTAAGCCGTCTCCGAAAGGCCGAGGGAAGCCATGGTAAATAAAATCGCAAGCGCGGTCATAAATCAAAACACCGGATTTAACGAATAAAGCATGTAAAAGCCGAGAACAACCAAAAACACGCCTATCAAAAGCCTCATGGCGCCTCGATGTTCTTTGCGCCAGGATTCCAGTCTATCGGATGACATTCCGAAATAAGAAAGCGCGATGACCAAAAGAAGCGGTAAAACAAAAACCAAATTATATAAGAGCAGAAGCGGAACAGCCGACGCATACTTTCCTTTAGCCAAAAGACCCAAAATAGCGAGATACGGCGCGCCAGTGCATGGCAATTCAACCAGAACAACAAATACGCCAAGAACCGCCAAAGTTAAAATCAAAAACGCCGGATGCCTCGTGTGCATGGTCTCAACCCAGCCAACATATCTTTTTATTCTTTCCGAAGCCCCCGGAATCATCTGCAAAGAAAACCCCTCTCCATACCAAAAATAGTCCTTGATTTCAAAAATACCGGCCGCAATCGCGATGAGCGCAGCTATCCAATAAAAAGCGCTGGCCAAATCCGTGCTTAAGGCGGCTTTCAAAATTCCGAAGCCCAAAAGCAGATAAGTTATATAAACCACAAACGTGTAAAAAAGCCCTCCCAAAAGCATTTTTTTCGCGCTCGCAAAAAGACGGGTCATAAATGCTATAAGAAAAATCAAAACCCCCAAAACGCACGGATTTATTGAATCGATGAGAGCCGCGGATATGATTATTCCCAATGTCAGATTTTCGCCAAACATAAATTATTCCGGGATTTTACAGCCGGCAAAAGACGCCAGGTCTTTTATCTGCTGAAGGCCCTCCGCCCTTTTAAGTTCCAAACCTTCCTGCTCTACCAAAAATGTCGGTGTTTTGGAAATTTTTTTGGCAAGACACAATTCAGGATTTGGATTTTCTCCTTCCGGATGGCATTCAACGGAGTTAAGTCTGGCATAAGACGAACCCAAAAGAGCCTCCTGCCTGCGGCATGTGCTGCAACGAACCGACTTATAATAAACGACTCCTTTTTCGTTAAGACACTGCACCAACTCCGAATAATCTTTTTTGCTCACAACTCCCGTCTGCGAAAAATACATTATGCCCGCGACGGCAATACCCGCAACAATAACGGGAGCCGACAGCCGAAAAATATTTTTTTCGCCGGAAAATTTCGTAGCCGCAAAAGACACGGCCAGTATTCCGCCCATCAAAACCTTGGATGTCTCGCAAAGAAGACAAATGGATTTAATAAAGAAAATTTCGGTAAAAGTAAGATAAAGAGAGGGAAAAATGCTTAAAAGAGTCAGGAGAAAAATAGTTTTAATTGCCTTCTCTTTTTTGCTTAAAAGAGCCAAAAATAAAACGGTGACAAAATAAAAGAGTCCCAAAACGGATACGGGAACCCCGAATACTTTAGAGTAGAGGCTGTTTACGACAATGTCACAGGAAACTTCTTTTGAGATATCGCAAAAAGACTGGTTTTGAGTAAAAGAAACATAAGTCAGGTACACCATGATACCCACCCCGGCTGCGGACAGAAATATTATAACTAGACGGGTGATGTAGGAGCGATTCATCTAAAATTCAACGGATCAGCAAAACTCACAAACATTGTCTTTCTTTTCTTTGTGCTCGCCCTTTTCCGTGTCTCCGCAGCATGATTTACAGCAAAAAGCGGAGCCCTCAAGGACAAAACCGCCCTCGCCTTTATTTTTCTCCTTCCCGCATTTCTCGCACTTAAAAGTTCCCTCTCCATTATTTTTATTTTCCGAAAACAAATCCTTCAATGCCATATATGTCTATATTAAAGGCCCTGCCATGCTGTGACAAGGCGGAACCATGTGGATAAAAATCAAAGAGTCCCGTTTTTTATTTTCAGGCGAATCTTACGAATAAAACCGTTAAAATAAAAAAGGTTGTGAAAAGTCAGGAGTCTAAGTGGCGTAATTTCCTTGGCTCTAAGCATGTGCGAAATATAATTTCGCGCGTATTTTTCACAGACAAAACAAGGACAGTTCGCGTCAATGGGTTTTTTGTCTTTCAAAAATACGCTTTGTCGTAAATTAAGCGGGCCCGAGCTTGTGAAAACGACGCCGGATCTCGCGTAATGCGTGGGCACCGTGCAGTCAAATGTGTCTACCCCGCTTTTGATTATCAATTCCATGTCTTCAAGTTTGCCTATCCCCAATAAATGTCTCGGTTTTTTTTCGTCAAGATGCGGCAGTGTCCACGATAAAATGTCCCGCGTGGTTTTTTTGCTTGTTCCCAAATCTCCCCCAATTCCGAATCCGTCAAAACCGAGAGAATTTATAAATTTCGCGCTTTCCTGCCTCAAATCTTTGAAATTGGAGCCCTGCGTTATGCCGAATAGTGATTGTTTTTTGTTTTTTTTGGATTCCAAACATATTTTTGCCCACCCGTGAGTCCGAGCCAAAGATTTTTTTATATATTCTTTTGACGATAATGGGGCGGTGCATTCGTCAAAAGCAAATATTATGTCCGCACCAAGGGCTTCCTGTATTTTTATAGATTCCTTCGGCCCCAAAAAAAGAGAACGGCCGTCAAACGGAGAACGGAAACGAACTCCGTCATCGGTTATTTTCACCGACTTCGGCTGGGAATGTTCCGATACCAAAATTTCTTTTTCTTTAGGAAAAAATTTTATCTTCTTCCCTACTCCGAGGTCATGCCCAAACCCCAAGCTGAACACCTGAAAGCCGCCGGAGTCAGTCATTAAAGAGCGCGGCCAACTCATAAATTCATGAAGGCCTCCGGCTGATTTAACAATTCCCTCGCCCGGTTTTAAATGCAGATGAAAAGTGTTGGTAATCAAAATCTGACAGCCTGCGGCCACGGCATCCTCGCTAGTCAGGGTTTTTACAGCTGCTTGCGTCGCCACGGGAACCAGGGCGGGAGTTTCAACGACTCCATGTTCTGTTTCCAAAATCCCAAGCCGCGCCTTGCTCTTTTTTGACTTCTTTAAAACCTTAAATTCCATTCGGATGCGCTTTACCCCCACCAGCGGTGAAGGCCGGGAAAGTTTCTGCAAATAGGCAGATTCGCGCACCAGTTTTCAAGTCCCCAGTAACGTCCCGCTCGAACGGCCGCGAAATAAACCAAAACCAAAGCGTAAATTATATGATCGTCAATTATATAAGAATGCGGCGGAATAGCTGGAAAAGTCAAAACCGGAAAATAATAAAGCATCATCAGAAACGCTCCCAAAACGGAACTGAACCTTACTCCAATTCCCAAAATCAGAGACACACCAAGCAAAGTAAGCGCCCACTCGTTTATGAAATTTGTTGTCGGTAAAATGCTCGGCTGTAAAAACCACTGATAAAATCCTGCGAACGTTTTCGCGTTTCCAAGATACCCCACGGCAGACCACGCCGGATTCATTATTTTGACGATTCCGGCATAAAACATCACCCAGCCCATTGAAACCCTTAAAACAAATAACGCCAATTTTTGACCGTTAGACATATATGATTTTATAAAATTATTATTTAACTAAGCCGCAAGCCATCCGCCGTCGACATACACGGTGGATCCGGTTATGTAGCTTGCTTCGTCCGATGCAAGAAAGACAACGGCAGCCGATACTTCTTCGGGTCGTCCGATTCTTCCCGAAGGAATCCCGGCGAGCATTGTTTTCATTGCTTCCTCCGGAATTTGAGCCGCTGAAACCATCGGCGTATCAATAGCACCCGGGGCTACTGCGTTCACGTTTATTCCAAGCAACGCAAATTCTATTGCCAAAGTCTCCGTCATGCCGATTATTCCCCCTTTTGAGGCCGTATAATGAGCCCCTCCGGCAATACCAATCCCGACACCTCCGGAAGCAACAGAAGTAATGTTTATGATTCTCCCCCACTTATTTTTGGCCATCTCTTTGGCCGCGCGCTGTGCACAAAGAAATTCTCCCTTAAGATTTATCGCCATCATTATATCCCACTCCTCTTCGTTAATTTCCAAAGCCGGCTTTGGAGAATATATTCCGGCATTATTTACCAGAATATCCAAACGTCCGTAAAGTTTTATCACTTCGTCAAAAACTTTATTAACCTCATCTGCGTCTGAAACATCCATTTTGAAACACGCAGCCTCTCCTCCTTTTGATTTTATTTCCTCAACTACCAGCGAACATTCTCCGGCATCAATATCCGTAATAACGACCTTGGCGCCTTGTTCAGCCAAAACCAAAGCATGAGTCCTGCCCATACCCCGCCTTGCGCCCGTAACCAGCGCAATCTTATTTTTAAGACTAAACATTCGAGTAAATTATTTCTTATCAATATGCTGCCAGAGCCAGACTATGGCCAAAACACCGAGCGCAAGGAATATAAGCGAATAGGCAACCATGAAAAATCCTCCAAAAAAACTTCCGGAGCCATACCCCATCATTCCGCCCCAATTTCCATAACCCATAAATTTTTATTTATCTAAACCAATCTTTAATTGTTTTCGGCCAGCCGACCAGGAGCAAAAGCGCCAAAGGCGCGCCCCAATTAGCCGAACGTTCCACAAAATCCCAAATCGGCTCGCCGACAATGGGACGCAAAAGTGCAGTCCAAAAACCCCAAAACACCATCCACAGAAGCGCGATTCTGATAGGTTTGATTAAAACCAAAATCGCAAGAGTAATATCCAAAATACCAATAAAAAACAACAGGCGCGTAGCCAGCTCCGCGTCAACAACGCCAAAAATACCAAACCACTCAATCCACGCCGGCTTGCCCTGAACGGCAAAAACACCGTGTCCCAAAAATTCTCCGGCAACCGCTATTCTTAAAACCCATTCTATAAGTTTAGTATTCATAATTTTTACTGATTTTAATAATTAGACCTTTAATTATATTCTATATCTTTTTCCGGCGCATTAAAACCGCGTTAAAAGCAACGATAATTGTGGATAGCGACATGAGGGCGGCGGCAAGCGCCGGCTGTAAAAGTATGCCCTGAAAGACCAGAGCGCCCGCGGCAAGTGGAATCGCAACCACATTATAACCCGTGGCCCAAAAAAGGTTCTGAATCATTTTGCTGTAGGTAAGACGCGAAAGGTTTATTATTTTAGGAATATCTCTTGGATCATTTCGCACAAGTATTATGCCTGCCGATTCAATCGCAACATTCGTTCCGGCGCCGATGGCAATTCCAAGATCGGCCTGTGTCAAAGCCGGCGCATCGTTTATTCCATCGCCGACCATGGCGACCTTAAGGCCTTTTTCCTGCAAAACTTTTACTTTCTCGGATTTTTCGCCCGGTAAAACTCTCGCGAAATATTCGTCTATACCGAGCTCCAGCGCGACTTCTTTGGCCACATCTTCCGAATCCCCCGTAACCATAGCGACTTTTATGCCCATTTCTTT
Source organism: Candidatus Niyogibacteria bacterium RIFCSPLOWO2_01_FULL_45_48 (assembly GCA_001819395.1). Classification (GTDB taxonomy): domain Bacteria; phylum Patescibacteriota; class Minisyncoccia; order HO2-45-28; family HO2-45-28; genus HO2-45-28. Next base: position 26,425 of record MHMQ01000036.1, on the reverse strand, counting down.
TAACTTGCCGACGGCAAATTTTGCCTCCGAGCGGATTTTGTCAGCAACTTTAATAACGCCAATTTTTTTGCCGTCCGCCTCCACAACAATTTCGGGTCCTCCGCGATGACCGACAAAAATTTTTCTTCCGCCAACTTCCGCCTCTCCGCCCACTCCCGGGATGCGTTTATAAGACCGTGTAGTCGCAATCTCAAAGCCTCGTTTTTTCGCTTCCTCAACAACCCCGCGCGCAACCGGGTGTTCAGAATTAGCATCAACCGACGCTGCGAGCATTAATGTTTCATCAGAAGAAAATGAGACCACGCCGAATGCGCCCTCTGTTAAAGTTCCGGTTTTATCAAAAAGAACTATGTTAATTTTTCTGGCGAGCTCAAGCGCTAAACGCTGTTTAACCAAAAATCCGGATTTTGCGGCAAGGGTCGTAGAAATTGAGGCAACCAAAGGAACAGCAAGGCCTAGGGCGTGCGGACAGGCAATAACCAAAACGGCAACCGCGCGCTCAATCGCAAATCCGAAACCGGACCTATAAAGCCAGAACACGAACGCCGCGCCTCCGGCGCTTATGGCGATAAGTGTGAGAAAATAAGCGGCGCGATCCGAGAGAATCTGTAGTCGGGATTTAGACGCCTGGGCTTCGCGCACCAAACGCATGATGCCAGCCAAAAAAGTATGCTCGCCTATTTTGGTTACTTTAACTTTAAGCGCGCCGTCGCTATTAATAGTGCCCGCAATGACTTCTGAACCAACGGCTTTCGCAACAGGCGCCGATTCTCCGGTAATCATTGATTCGTTCACCTCCGATTTTCCTTCAATCACAACTCCGTCCGCGGGAATTCTCGCGCCGGGACGAACAAAAACTACATCTCCCTCTTTTATTTCCTGAATCCTGACTTTTTGAGGCTCGCCGTTTTTTATGACCTCCGCTTCGTCGGGAATAAGTTTTGATAATTCTCGTAAGGCTCCTTGCGCGCCCGAAACCGCTCTCATCTCAACCCAATGGCCCAAAAGCATAACGGCTATCAGCGTGGAAAGCTCCCAAAAAAGTCCTTCTTCCGCTCTACCGGCCAAAACGACATAAATACTATAAATGTAAGCCGCGCCTATGGCGACGGCTATCAAGGTCATCATTCCGGGAAGGCGCGCTTTAAGTTCGCGGTAAGCGCTTGCCAAAAAAACCCATCCGCCGTAGAAAAATATAATTGAACCCAAAACCGCCGGAACATAAGCCGACCCGTAAAACGGGGGCGCGGACCACCCGAAAAGCTCAAAAAGTATTTTGGAATAAAGAACAACCGGAACGGAAAGCACCAAACTCACCCAAAATTTGCGCAAAAACGCCTGCGTGCTGTGCCCGGCATGCTTATCATTCATTTCTTGTTTGGTTATTGCATCTTGATGTTTGGTTATTGCATCTTGATGTTTGGTTATTGCCTTAACAAGGCTCATTCCGCATTCCGGACACATCCCGGGCATATCCTGTCTTATTTCCGGATGCATCGGGCAAGTGTAAATTTTTTTATTTTCCATAACTTTATTATATCAGATAGCGCAACCGCTTGGTTGAGTTTGTGGAACACCTGCGCCAATATCGCATCCGGAACTCTGAAGCTCCGGGAACCACACTGCATTGACCTTTTCGGCAAAATCGTACATTTCTTTTTCTGAAGAGCCCTGCGAGGCCATTAACTCCAAAAGTCCAAGCATGGCCATGCCATGATTGCAATCCGGAAAATATGTTGAATTACTGCAACAGGGCCTATAAACATTTTTGCTCACACGCTCAACCAATTCCTGTTGTTCTTCGTTAAGAATCACAAAAGGGTGTCTCGAGTAGTGTTCCATCGCGTGCCCTTTGGCCAGGGTCCAGCCTCCAGTTGAAGCAAATCCAGAAGCCTTGGCCAACATTTCTTCTACCGAAGCCGGATTTTTGCCGTCGTAAGTCGTCATCGGTCCATAAATTAAAATATCATTTCTGTTGCCAAGACCCAAAGCCCAAAGCAAGTTTAAAACCGCGCCGGAGTTTTCGGCCGTAATTTTAAGATTACCGTTATTTTCATCGTAAAGAAGTTTACGTATTTCTTCATCCAAACCGCCACGACCGGCGTAAAGCGCTTCAAATTTTTCGGCGTCAATCACGCCGACGCTTATTATTTTCGCTCCCAAATCCCCCCATTTCACAGGAAGCACGATTCCGCTTTGCTCGTGCGTCTGACTCAGAAGACCGGCCGTGTTCCCTCCAGATATCGGACTTTGGGTATAAATCCACGCCCCGCCCAGAATTAAGGAGCTTATGACCATGGCCACCGGCAAATTAAAATAATTTTTTGTGTCCATAATTTTTATTTTTTATCCTCCAATAAACATCCGCTTGCTTCAGATAATCTTTTAAGCCCCATCTCGCCTTCAAATCTGCGGCCGTCCTTGAAAATCCAAGTCGGATAGCCGTTAATTTTTTCGACAAGACATTTTCCTGTTTCCTGGGTGCACTCAACATAATTTACGAATCTAAACGAATCGCCGAACGCCTTTTTCTCATTTTGGCAATGCGGACACCAGTAAGCTCCGTACATTATGACGCCTCTGTCCGTAAGGCATTGCGCGAAGTCGTCATGTTTTCCACTTACTTCGTCCTTTGGCCAGAAAAAATAGACTGGGATAGCGACTACGGCAAGAACGACAGCGTAAATCCAATAATTTTTTTTCATACTATAGTTCGACTACGCTCACTATTAACAGCAATTTTCTAATTCTTTTTCCAATTTTTCGACCTTCGCCGAATGCGATTTTAAATTCGCGCCATCTTGCCTGATGAAAAACAGATAAGCAAGAATCACCAGCACAAACAACTCAATCGCGAACACAGTCCAACTCAAACCGCCTACAGCGACGTGGGCCGCGTAAAATCCAGCAACGATAACGGCAAACTTAGACCAAAACGCCTTCTCGCCTCGCCACCCGAATTTTTTTTCTGCCTGATACGCAATCCCCACAACCGTCCCGCCCATCAAAAGTGTAATCACGTCCAGATAAAGATTCGACGGCACGACACCAGTTAAAATCGCAAGCGACAACAAAACCCACGCTCCGGAAACTCCCATACAAATCGCGCAAACCGAAAACGGCAAAAAACGGCTTACGGCTTTAACGCTTATGGTGATTATCGCGACCAGAATCAAAGCAATAATAATGTCCATATTGTTAGAGAAAGAAAATTATTACGCCCAGCAAAATCATGGCTATTCCCCCGCCGTATCTCATAAGCCTGTTCTCGCGCAACTGCCACTCTCTGACTTTTGCCAGCAACTTTTCTTCGCTTGCGATAAAAAGAATTATTATAAGAGGCAAAACGAAAATAAGATTATAAAGCAAAAGATAACCCAGCCCCTTCAAATAAGTCGCTTGGTCATGCAAAAGCCCTAAAACCATAAGATATGGCCCGCCGGTGCAGGGAAATTCGCAAAGGCCCACAAGCACACCAAGAAAAAACGCGGTGGGCATAGATGCCTTTTCCATAAGTTCGGCGATTTTTCTATGCGCCGCGTGGGGCACACGAAGTTTAATCGGAAAGGACGGGAAAAATTCGTTAATAACGTTTATCGCGCCGAAAGCTATCAATAAGCTCGCGCCCACCTTAGCCATAAAATGCGGGGTATTGAATAAGTGCAACGCCTGTAAAATTCCAAGGCCGATCAAAACATAAATCACGAATACTCCGAGAATGTAAGAACCGCCTATGCGAAGAATGCCTGAGCGCATCTGGCCAAGAGTGAAAAGAAAAGCGATGGTCAGCAAAAGAATCGAGAAGGCACAAGGATTGATTGAGTCAATCAGAGCCGCGATTCCAACCAAAGGCAACATCCACTTCCCGCCATCAGACAGATTCCACAAAATTTCCGTTCCCGTGCCTCCGAATCTGAAAAACACAATCACGCCGGTAAATAAAATAGCCAGAACAACCAAAAAAACAAGTCTGGGGTTCATAATTTTTACGGGGTTACGGTTGTCTTAATCATAAAGTCGGCAATCGGACCCGAATCGTCCTCAATTATAACCGCCCTTTCAATATATCCGACGCCGGCCGGGCCGTGCGCAGCGGGGTCAAATTCAACAAGAATCTCGGCTTCTTCGTTTGGTGCTAATGTTTGATCGGCTCTTGGCACAAACCCATGCCCGGGCATTCCGTAAGGCCCGTAACTCTTCCCGCCCAAAATCAGCGTCGCCTCCGTGCACATGCAGGAAGTATAAATTTTTTCCACCTTAAGCGGATCGGTTCCGGAATTGGTAATTTTGAATTTATGATTTACTTTGCCTTTCGCCATTGAGATTGAACCGAAGTCATATATTTCTTCATCAAGCTTCAGAAGTCCGGCCGAGGCCGAAAGCGTCTCGCTTTTTTGCGGCTGCGCGTATTTCAACCCCCACAATCCCCCGGCAATCAAAATTGCTACAGCTAAAGTTAAAATAATTTTTTGCATATTTTAAGAAGTAAAAAATAAAAATAACCCTTTTGAGGGGTTAGGGAACCGCGACACAAAAACCGCCCGACTGGCGTTTTTATATCACGGCTTTACGCGGATGTGGGGCTGTTTTCGTGAAGAGAAAGCCAGCGAAGCGCGCGCGTTTCAGAAAAGGATTTAAAAAATTCTGGGTGATGATAAAAATTTACTTGGGAAAGGTTCGGTAAAAGAGAAACGATCGTAAACCGAGATATTGCTTCAAAAACGGCAACAAGCAAAACCGTGCCCGCCACGGCAAAGACGGCCAAAGAAAAACTCTTAAAAGCGTTGGCGTAAAAAGAAACCGCCCCGCCTATGCCGGCCGGACAAGCCGAACGATTGGCCGCTGACGCCAGACACCATTCCCCGAAACTGTGTCCCATAGCCAAAAAACCGAAAACCGCGATTGCGATGAAGCCGATTAAAAGCAATTTAGCCAAAACAGAATTCATGTATATTCATATTATACTCCTGAAAAAATTATTGGCAACACCTACTTATCTCTAAGATACCTCCTGCCTTTGAGTTTGTCGGGCATATAGTCATCCTTATCATACTTAGCATATCCTTCGCCGTAGTTTAAATCTTTCATAAGTTTTGTCGGGGCGTTTCGGATTTTTAAAGGGATTGGCAGATTTCCGTGATCTTTTGCGTCTTTCATTGCTGACATAAGCCCGTCGTAAGCCCTTCGGTCTTTTTTGCATTGCGAAAGATATGCAACGCCGTGCGCCAAGTTAATGGCGCATTCCGGAAGCCCGATAGTTTCTACCGCCCGAAAAACTTCGTTTGCGACAACTAACGCCGTAGGTTGCGCAAGCCCGATGTCTTCGGACGCAAAAATTACCATTCTTCGCGCGATAAATTTCGGGTCTTCGCCCGCTTCCACCATTCGCGCAAGATAATAAAGAGCGGCATCCGGCTGGCTTGCTCTCATGCTTTTTATAAACGCGCTTGTGGTGTTGTAATGCTCTTCCCCCTTTTTATCGTATCGTAAATGTTTTGATTGAAGCGCGTCTTTTAACGTATCTAAAGTAATTTTACCGTATAAATTGTCGGTCGCTTCAAGTAAATTTAGAGCTTGGCGAGCATCTCCGTTGGCCATAGCAATTAGCCAATCTTTTGATATTTTTTCTATTTTAAAACCTGTTCGTGAGATAATTTTCTCCATCTCTTTTTCGCTAAATTCGTTCAGAACAAAAACGCGGCATCTAGACAAAAGCGCCGGGATTACTTCAAAACTCGGATTTTCGGTCGTGGCTCCTATTAAAGTAAGCCGGCCCGACTCAACGAAAGGCAATAAAAAATCCTGCTGGGCTTTGTTGAAGCGATGGATTTCGTCAAGAAAAAGAATTTTTGATTTTTCGCCGAGTTTTCCCTGCTTCGTTCCCAGAATTTCTTTTACATCGTCCTTTCCGGCAGACACCGCCGAAAGTTCGTGAAGCTCGGCATCCAAATTTTTGGCGTAAATCTTAGCAAGGGTAGTTTTTCCGACTCCCGGCGGCCCCCACAATATAAATGAAAAGAGGTGACGTTTTTTTACCGCCTCGTAAATCGGCTTTCCCTTGCCCACCAAGTGCGCCTGCCCAACGAATTCACGCAAGGTTTTGGGCCTAATCTTTGAAGCCAGCGGTTCCATAACGATTTAATTCTAATAAAAAAACCGCCTCGCGGGAAGCGGGACGGCAACTAAAGAATCGCAAACTTAAGGATACACCAGCATCGCGTCTTCGCCGCATTCAAGATAAATGCACTCTTCGCCAATGTCTTCGCAAATGCGCGCAAGAAATTCTTGAAGTTTGGGCACCTTGGTCCTTCTCTCGTCTTCCTTGAAAGCAACTCTGAATTCTCTCAACTCGTCATATTCGGCGGATTCCGAAGTAAAATAGCCGTAAATGTTTCCTGAAGCGCAGGTGTATCCGCCAAAAGTGCCAAGCAAAAAATTATGGATGGTTCTGGCAATGCCTCGCCGCGTTTTTGAATATTTGCTGTTATATACTTTAATAGACGGGATAAGAAAAAGTGCCCTTCTGCCCAAACTTTCCACGCGCATTTTTTGGCTCCTCCACCAACCCATTTCTGCGCCCATAATAAGTTAATGTGCGCAAAAAGTCAAGATCAATGATATAAACCGGCGCAAAAAACAAAAAACCCCGCATCATAACTATTCTCTTATTCGTACGAATATGGGGTATATTGAAAAAATAAAAAACCGCCTCGCGGGGAGCGGGGCGGTTAATTAGTTGTGGTTTTTTGAAAACCATTCGGCGAATTTAAGAATTATTCATTAAGGCGGAAAACTTCCGCCGCGGAAACAGAAATTACGGGAGCGAAGATGATATATGCCGCAATGGCCCAGTAAAAACCCGCGCTCATTTCCAGCCACCACGTGGCGACAACCAAGATAAGACCTAAAATAAGTCCGACAACCAGCGCCAAAATAGCGTCTATGGCAGAAAGAAGGGGGGCCAAAATGAGAGTTGCGAGCGCAAGCAAAACTATTTCTTGATGGGTAGTCATGTTTTCATATTCTTCTGTCGTCATGAATCCCTCCTTTGCGCGCGTACCCAAATCCTCCTTCAAATTATCACAATAACCCTCCTCCCGCAAGAGTCTTAACGAATTTCAAAAATCTTGTTGGGCTTGCGGGCACCTTTTACTATTCGTATTTTGGATGGCGAAATTTTTAAATACTCCGCGAGGGTTTGAGTAACCGCGCGGTTGGCTTCGCCTCGTTCAGCTTTTTCTTTCACGTGAATCTCAAAACTATTTTCGGACTTCTGTAAAATCCCCTCTTTTTTTGAACCGGCAAAAACCTTTACTTTAATTAACATAATTTTTATCTGTCTTCGCTTGTTGTTTTATCTATTTTCTAATTCGTTCGAATTAGAGATGTGTTTTTTAGGTCAAAAAACAGCGTAAGGCGAAACGGTGTGCGCCATAACGATGGTTATCGCGTAATAGACCCAGTGGAGAGTGTAAGAATACGCAAAACCGTTCGGGACGCGCAAAATCAGGCGCGGAAAAATTGCCCCAAAAATGGCCGCGGAAAGTGTAAAACGAATAACATACCCCGCGGGCACCCCGCCAAAGGCAAGCAAGAAATGCGCCCCGCCGAATAAAATTACGCACCACCAAGTTATAGAACGCATGCTGTAATTTCTTTCAAAAAACGTCAGAACCAGAGCGGCGATAAGCAGCTGCTGTAAAAAAATTTCGGCGGCTTTAGGCAAAAAGTACCAGGAGTTTGCAACCATCAGCTCCGGCGGAGCCCACGGCTCGGTCCACACAATTGACGGAAGGTTCGGAATGGCATAAGCCGCAAAAATCGCCATCCCCAAAAAGGAAACCGCCAAAAACAAAAAAATGTTTAAGCGATTTTCAATCGGTCTCCAGTCCTCAAAAATATGCCGGAATGTTATTAAAGAAACAACAATCCAAAAAATATAATAAACAGTTATGGCAACGGGACTTCCGTTGTATCCGGAGCCGAATCCAAAAACAGGCAAAAAGGCATAATAACCGATGTAGGACATCAGCCAAATTGAGGCGACGCGCAAAAGCGTCCATCCGACAGAAAATTGTTTTTCGGGTGCGTTTTCCATAACTCACCCCGACTGCCACCACTTTATAAATTCAAACTGATAAATAAAATTCAAAATATTAAGCGTTAAGTTGTCGCGAATTGAGTATAAAACCCAGCCTTCAAGAGCCAATGCGGTTACGACCACGGCCCAAATCGGCAAAACGAGCGCCAGACTAAAACCCAAAACCATAAATAAGGCGTCAAAAACGGAGTTAATGACGCTGTCGCCATTATAACCCTGCGCCAACGCCTGCTCGCGATAAGCGTCAATCACCCACGGCGTATTTTCAGCGATTTCCCACCCGACTTCAATACCCATAGCAATTAAAAGTTTCTGCCAAAACGTAAGCCTCGGAAAGAAAAACCAAAGCGCTGCATAGAAAATAAAGCCGTGAATAACGTGCGACCACGAATACCAGTCAGACAGATGCTGTGAATTCCCCTCGGATAAAACAACGCCTTCCCAGATTTTTACATATCCGCATTCGCAAATTGCCGGCTGGCCCATTAAAAACAAAACCGCGCCCTGTAATAACAAAAACAACAGAATCCCCGTTTTATATTTATAATTATTCATATCTTAACGCCTCAATCGGGCTTTTCTTGCTGGCTTCACGCGCCGGATAAAGACCGAAAACAAGACCCACTAAAGCCGAAACGACAAAGCCCAAAAATGCCGCCAGAAACGGAAAATTGAAAGTCCAGCTAAGTCCGACGAATTGGCTGAGAACTATTGCCACCGCGAATGAAAGCAAGGCGCCCAAAATTACGCCGATAATTCCGCCGGTGACTGTCAAAAAAACGGCTTCGAGTAAAAATTGCATCAAAATATTTTTTTCTGTAGCACCCACGGCTTTGCGTAATCCTATTTCGCGCGTGCGTTCGGTTACCGAAACAAGCATTATGTTCATGATGCCGATTCCGCCGACAAGCAAGGAGATGGCGGCGATAGTAGCTAAAAACAAAGTCAGGATATTCGTTACGGTGCTCACGCGCTCAGCTATGTCGGCCTGCGTTTCAATAAAAAAATCGTCTTTTTTCGGATCGGTTATGCCGTGCAAATTCCGCAAAGTTATTTCTATGTCGCTTACGGTCTGATCTATTTTATCTTCGGATTCGGCTTCAACCACCAAGCGGTTGAAGTGTTTTATCCCAAACACGTAAGTTTGCGCCGTGGTGTAGGGCACCAAAACAGTCTCGTCAAAATTGAAAAAAGAAACCTGTCCTTTTGACGGCAAAACGCCGATCACGCGGAAGTTGCGTCCTTTTATTTTTATTCTTTCGCCAACCGCGTCGGACGCGCCGAAAAGTTCGTCTTTAACTTTTGAGCCGATCACCGCAACATCGGTCCGTCCTTTGACATCTTCTGCGGTGAAGAAATTCCCTTCTTTGGGCGTCAAATCAAAAATTTCCGAGGCAAGCTCCGAAACGCCGAGTATCGTCAGCCTGAAAGTTTCTCCTTCATAAACTCCGGAATCGGTCCCAAAAATTATGGGCATTATATTTTTAACGTAGGGCGCGTTGGATTTATTTTGAAGCGCCTTCAACTCCCGCTCTTTTAAAGAGTCGCTGAAAAGAGAATCGACTATTGACGGATCGGTGGGTCCCGACGGTTCTCTGCCCGGCAAAACGACTATGGTTTTTGAACCCAGCGCCTGAATCTGACCCAAAATCAGATCCTGCGCTCCCTGTCCCACGGAAACAACCAAAATTATGGCCGTAATCCCTATAACAATGCCTAAAATTGTTAGCGCCGATCTGGATCTGTTTGTTTTAAGTCCGTTTAGAGCCGTTTTTGCGGTGTGTGTGAAAAGCATAAGAATTTTATTTTTTGAAATGATCGGCCTTAAACCTGTGATCAACCTTTCGGTCGCTTTCAATCATTCCGTCTTTCATTGTGATGATTCTTTGGGCGTGTTCGGCGGTGTAAGTTTCGTGAGTGATGAGCAAAATCGTATGCCCTTTTTCTTCGTTGAGTTTTTGCAAAATTTCCATAATCACCTGCCCCGATTTTGAATCCAGATTTCCGGTCGGCTCGTCGGCAAAAATAATCTGCGGCTCGTTAACCAAAGCCCGGGCGATGGCTACGCGCTGTTTTTCGCCTCCCGACAGCTGCGATGGCTCGTGTTCTATGCGGTGAATAAGCCCAACATCCTCAACGGCTTTGCGCGCAAGTTCGTCCCACTCACTTTCTTTTCTTCCTGAATATAAAAGAGGAAGTTTTACGTTTTCCAAAACCGTTGTTCGCGAAAGAAGGTTGAAGGCCTGAAAAACAAAACCCATTTTTTTATTGCGCGTATGCGCGATGTCTTCCGCGGAGTAATCCTGGTCCGTCTTGCCGTCAAAAAAATACTCGCCTCCCGTAGGCGCGTCCAAAAAACCAAGAATATGCAGAAGAGTTGATTTGCCGGAACCCGAGGGCCCCATTATGGCGACAAACTCGCCCGATTCCGCCTTAAAAGAAACCCCGCCGAGCGCCGGAGTGGCAAGCCCGTCGTTTACATAAACTTTTTCAAGGTTTCTACAATCAAGCAGCGCCATTAAGTTTAATGTTAAAAGTGTCCGCCGAAGCCGGATCCGGAACTCGGGAGAAAACCTTCGGGTATAAAAGTTATTACTTCCTCGCCCCCATTTAGCCCTACAACTATCTCAATATTTCCTTCGGCAATTATTCCAGTTTCAACCGCAACTTCCCTAATTTTTCCTCCATCAATAACTCTTACTATCTTCAAGCCGTCTTGGGTTATTGCCGCCCTTTGCGGAATGTAAATTACGTTCTCGCGCCTCTCGGTTATTATGTCTACATTGGCCGTCATTCCCGATTTTATCCTCTCGTCTTTTTCCACAAACTGTAAAATTGTTTTATAGGTCGCCACACCCTCAAGGACGGTCTCGGCAGGATCAATCGAAGAAATCACGGCCTTAAAAATTATTCCGCCGCCATAAGCGTCAAGCGTGGCCTCGGCTTCGTTGCCCGTAACAGCCTTGGCGATATCGGCTTCCGGAATGTTGGCCTCTATTTCAAAATTGGATTCGGATATTAAAGAAACGACCGACGACGCGGCGCCGACTATTTCCCCTACCTTGGCATCCTGTTTTGTAACTATGCCCGAAATCGGCGCCCGTATTAAAGTCTTCACAAGTTGCGCCCGGTAATTTTCAACCGATGCTTCCTGGGCCGTTATTTTTTCGGGCCGGGTTCCGGCCAAAAGCAAAGCCAGGTCTTCCTGCGCCAAATTCAATGAAGACTGGGCCGAACGCAGTTTTTCTTCGGCGGAAGTTATTCCGGATATGGTCGTATTTATGTTGGTGCGCGCGGTTAAAACATCGGCACGGTAAGAATCAACCGTTGTTTGCGAAAGAGATCCGGAAGCCGATAAAGAATTTACCGCAAGAGAAATTTTGTCCAAAAAAGATTTTATTTTATCAAGATTTTCCTTTGTTTTGGCGACGTCCGGCAAATCCCAGTCCGTCAGAATTTTTTCCATTTCAATTCTGCCCCATTCTATGTCCCGCTCAAGCTGCGAATCAAAAACAGTAAAATTTATCTGGGGCGACGAGCTTTTCGGATTTGATATAAACTGGTCGACCTTGTTCCGAATCGCGTCGTCGGATTTGGTAAAAGCGTCACGCAAAGCGTTGGTCATGCCTACTTTTGCGTCTCCAAGCGCGATTTCGGCGTTAGACACTTTAACTTTCTGAATATTTACATCTTCTTCTCTTGAGCCCGAAACAAGCTCGGCAAGCTTGGCCTCTTCGGCTTTGAGCTGGGCCGCGATATCGGCGTTTTCAAGCGAAACCAAAACCTGTCCGGCATAAGCCCTGTCTCCGACTTTGGCGTTTACGCGCGCCACGCGCCCCCCTTTTTCAAACGCAAGATTGACGCTTTGGGCCGGCTTCACTCTGCCGGTAACGCTTACCGTTTGTATCAGATCGCCCCTGACCGCTTTCGCCGTCTGGAATTCGTCAGCGCTGCCTTTTGAAAAATACCACCAACTTCCTCCGGCCAGCGCAACTGCCAAAATCACCGCCAGGACCCACGGTTTCTTTAAAAAAGAGGTTGCAATCATGTTTTTATTTTAGAAAATTATTTGCGCTTTTTGGCGGCCTTTTTTGCCAGCATTTCGCGTTTTATCGCAAGACGTTTTTGGGTCTTTTTTGAATGCGACTTTCTTTTTCTCCTTATTCCTCTGTCTCTTATTACCATATACGTAATTATACACCGATTTTTCCCGGATGCATAGAATTACTCCAACATAACCGCCGTAGGCATTTTGTTTATTTTACGCGATAAACCATTCCTTGCCCAATATTGCTGATCTATCCCATGAGGTTATTTCGGGTGTGGATAAAGGAAAGCGGTCGGTTATCAATAATTTGATATAATACTTTTATGTTTGATTCCCCCCCCCCTCTCTCTAGATGTTTTAACGACAAAAGTACTTCTTATATTTTTTATATGCCCGGAAAAACGCCGGGCTTTTTAATTAACTTCTTATGGGTAATTTGCAAAACGGCAAGAAAGTAAAAAAGTTTTTAATCAGGGACTATCTTTTTTTCGTCGTTTTCGGCGCGGCTTTGATTTTCTCATTTGCGCTGGTTGTTCCGTTCGCGTCTTTTTTTAAGCAGGCGAATCAGAAGTCCGTTTCGCGAATCGCCACGGACGCCGAAAACGGCATCCGGGCGGAAGCCGACCACCTCATCAGGCAGTCTAGAGAACTTGACGAAGCCGGCGTTTTTGACCGGTTTTTGGCAAACAAGGATTCAGCGGGCCTTATTTCACTCGGCACGGAAGAGGTAAGAAGAAGGGGCGTGGGCGGGATTTTGGTCGCGGACGAAACAGGACAAGTTTTATCGCGGACACGCGCCATAAGCCAGAGAGGCGATTTTGTTTTCCATAGCACTTTTTGGGGAAGAGAAGCGCTTGAAAAAGGAGAATCCTACGGCATTGAAAAGGGCGTTACGCATCCCATCATTATTTTTGGAGCAAAAAAACTGGAACGGGAAGGAAAATTGTTCGGCATGATAGTTTCGGTGCAAATTCCGGATGATGATTACATAAAAACGTTTGCCAAAAAATATCTGCCCGAAGGAACAAAGGCCGCTTTTTTCTCAAAAGAAAAAGGCCTTACCGGCTCTAATTTTGAAACACCCGAAGAAAAGCGTCTTCTTGAAATATACTTCTCGCCCGGCTCTGATTTTAATGAAAAAGACGGGGCGCAAATGAAGGCGACCTTGAACGGAGAAGGATATTACGCGAGAAACATTGTTTTTGAAAGCGGATATGACGGCTCTTTCGGCAATATGATTTTATTCATTCCGCATAGTCACGCCCGGGAAGCGGCGATACTCGCTTTTCTTGTCGTTTTGGTTTTTGTTCTTGCCGGCTTAGTAGCCATTCGTCTGGACAAGCACTCGCACAATACCGTTTTTCTGATTCTGCTTATCTTGGCGGGCTGTGCGGCTATTTTCCCGTTTTCATATTTCTTTACGAAAACTGCTTATGACAGAGAGCACATATCCCTTTCCAAATCTCCGTATTTAATTTACAACTCAACGATTGCGATTGACCCCGATTCCGCGACCATCAATCTTGATTTTGAACATATTGTCTCCGTTGATATTATCACGGGAGGCGAGAGCATAAACGCGGTTGACGCCGTTGTAAAATACGACCCGTTGCTCGCGCGAGTGGAGGAGATAAGAACGACTAATTCTTTTTGCGACCCCGGCTTATTTGTTGAGCGAGAGATTGATAATAAAAAGGGGGAGGTTCGGGTTGTCTGCGGGCTTCCGACCCCCGGATTCAACGAACTGAAAGGAACGGCTTTTGAGCTGGCGCTTCAGCCGTTGAAACCCGGCCGGCTTTCTCTTTGGTTCGGCGAAGAAACGGCGGTTCTTGCCAATGACGGGCTTGGCACGAACGTTCTTCGCAATTCCGCCGGCGCAAGCTACCTGATTTCCGAAGGAGGGCGGGGCGGAATGGCTGACGCTTCACGGGTTCTTGTTTTTTCTCCTTCTCATCCTAACTCCACGAGATGGTATAACAACCGCGCTCCGTTTTTTACTTGGATCGGCGCGGATTCTTATAAATATAATTATGTTTTTGACCAAAGCCCGGACACCGAGCCGACCGGCGAAATTTTGAGAACCGAAACAACCGCGTTTTTTGAGGCGAAAGAAGACGGCACTTATTATTTTCATCTTTTGTCCAAAGGAGAGGACGAAAAATCGGAAGTGTCGCGTTATCCCGTTAAAATTGATTCCACTCCGCCGGAGGCGCCTTTAATCAAAGCAAGCGCGGAAAGTGTTGCCGTGGGAGAAGTGCTTCGCTTTGAGTTTTCTTCAAAAGACGAATCAAGCGGCCTTCAGGCGACATTTTATGTGAAATTAAGGGATGACGGCGTCTTTTTTCCGACCGGCCCCCAGCTTTTCATCGCTTTTCCCGAAAAAGGCGAGCAGAGTATAACCGTTCGTGTCTTTGACCGAGCCAACAATCACAGCGAGTCGCGAAAAGTCATTAAAGTAAAATAAATCTAAGAGTTTTATATCATCCTATTTGGTTTACACTGAGCCGCGTCGAAGTGCTCCGCGCGCTTCACGCCTGCCTGCCGGCAGGCAGGCATTTAGAACCGCCATTTGGCAAATTCCCGGCAACATATCGCCGTTTAAGATCGTGAATTACTGGTAGGACTTGCCCTGAGCCCGTCGAAGGGTTACCCACGGATTACGAGCTGTATGCCCCTGTGGCGAGAGATTGCCACCGGGGCACAGCCCTGCCTGCCGGCAGGCAGGTTTACACCACTGACGCCAGATTGACCCGAATTTGACGAGCTGGGCACATTTCAGAACTATGACAAAAGTGTATCAGATGTGAAATGTAAACCCCTATCGTTTTAATCCCCGAGCCTCTCTGTTGTGCAGTTTACGCGCCTCCTTATCGATAATGTTTGCGCCAACGAGTAAATCAGCTATCTCGTCACGCTCGGCATCTGAATAAACAGGATTAGTATAGCTTTCAATTTTCTTTACAATATCACGAGCATGCCCGACGAAATCAGTTCCAGAAATTTTCAGTTTATCTGCATTTGGAAAGGCTACAAGGGAAACGATGGGTGTTTTTAAGCGCTGTGATCCCAACAAGTTCTCAATTGCTTTTGTATGAGCGAAGTTTTGTCGAAATGGATTATAAAATCTTTCTTTGTATCGAAAAATTACCTGCGTCCAAAACTCTTGATTCGCGCTTCCAAAAATCCACCCCTTATACGCTTTAGTTTCAATACAAAAAATTCCGTAGTTCGAGACAACAACATGATCAATCTGCGTGGCACTCGAATTGCCATGAGACGGTAACATCAGATCGTTTAAAATTCTATAATGCACCGGGTCTAACCTGTGCAATTTTCTGGAAACAAATTTTTCTCCGCTTCGCCCTATCCAAACAGGCAACTTCCACTTAATAAATATGGCGATGCCTAAGAAAATAATTGTCATGAGTATAAGGGAGTTCATGTTGTTATAGTAAATCGGCGAGTTCTTCGCGCTCGTCCTCATCAAACTCGTCGGGATCAAGCCCCTCGCCTTCCAATACGCCAAGCGGGTGGCGTATTCACGACATCATTACAAACTGGAGTTTGTAATGATGTTATTTCAAACGGTAAGTAACGGAGTGGCCGATTTTGCCGATTTGTTCTACTTTACCTTCCGCTTCCAGTTCGTCCAAATAGCGCACGGCCGTGCGGCTCGCGACTCCAAGCATCGCCCGAATTTCGGAATTGCCGAGTTCGCCGCGCTCGCGCAAAAGCGCGAGCGCGCTCTCTTTTCGTGCCTCTTTTTGTGAAGCCGTCTCAACCGCCGATTTGCAGATACCGACAAATTCTTCACCGGTGCCGGTTCCGTGTTTTGCGGCCTCCTTTCTGGCAATCCAAAAAATAAAAGAAAACATCGCCGCAATTCCGATTACAATCAACAACAAATATGTCATAAGTTTATTTTATACAACATACCAACATTCTCAAGTTTGTTGGGATGTTGTGTTTTTAATTTTTTGTTGGTTATTATGGTTTTTGCCTTTTATTTTAGCAGTTGTGTTACGAGCGCCGCCATCTGTTCTTTTTTCTTGGGGTCGCTTTCGGCAATGAGAAGCGTTAGCGCGGTCAAGCTCGCCGGATTGATACTGCGGCTCCTCTTGGCGCGGTATCTGCGCAGAAACCAAATAAAGGCAAAAGCGCCGGAACGTTTATTGCCGTCCGTGAAAGGGTGGTTTTTTACCATAAAATAAAGCAGATGCGCGGCTTTTTCTTCCACGCTTGGGTAGAGCGGCTTGCCGCCGAATGATTGCATTATATTTCCCGCGATACCCTCAACGGCTCCCGACCTTCTTTCTTGGGCAAACAGCTCCGTCGCCTCGCCTTTTTTGATGAGTTCGGCTCGCAGATTTCCTATGGCGCGGAACAATTCTTCTCCAGCGAGCTTGACCGCTTTTTTGGTTGTGCCGATAACTTTCAGGGCCTCTTTGTCGTAAGCGTCAAGCGAAACCCAGGTGCTGGCGAATTCTTTGATAAGTTCCAAGATTGTTTTGGGGTCAAGGATGATATGTTCGGGCAGAAGCGTCTGGATGTCCGCCACCGTTTTCATAAACGCGTCATAGTTGTGAGCAATGCGCTTGCGGTTTATGGTGTAGCCCTGGGTGATATGTTCACGCAGGGTTTTTGTTGCCCACCGGCGAAATTCAATTGCTCTTTTTGAATTTGCCCGATATCCAACAGCCAAAATAATATCAAGTGAATAAAAAGCTGCGGGTTTATCAGAATTTGCAATGTGCATTTTTTGCACATTGCTTTTTTTACTAATTTCTCCGTCTTTGAAAATATTACGTATATGTTTTGTTATCACTGAGCGCTCTATTTGAAAAACACCCGCGATTTGCGCTTGCGTCGCCCAGATTGTCTCATGCCTAAAATCCCCCCGAAGCTCAATGGCTCCTGACGGGGTTTGGTAAATCACTAATTGTTTATTTTCTTTTTGAATTACTTTGACCATAACGATATTATTCTCTTAATTTTGCCTTATTTTGGTTGGTTTTTCAATACGCCAGGCGGGTGGCGTATTCACGACATCATTACAAACTGGAGTTTGTAATGATGTTATTTCAAACGGTAAGTAACGGAGTGGCCGATTTTGCCGATTTGTTCTACTTTACCTTCCGCTTCCAGTTCGTCCAAATAGCGCACGGCCGTGCGGCTCGCGACTCCAAGCATCGCCCGAATTTCGGAATTGCCGAGTTCGCCGCGCTCGCGCAAAAGCGCGAGCGCGCTCTCTTTTCGTGCCTCTTTTTGTGAAGCCGTCTCAACCGCCGATTTGCAGATACCGACAAATTCTTCTTTGGTACTTGTCCCGTGTTTTCTCGCTTCTTTACGCGCGTAAACCGCCAGCGCCACAACCGCCACGACAAGAATGATAATTATGAAAATTAAAATCGAGGTTATAAATTTATTTTTTTAATTTTTGACCATAGCTAACAGCGTAGTGCATCGCTCGCAGTAATGGTAACTGCTCGGAAATACCGACTTGTCTGGCATGTTTTTTATCTCGAAGTTCGTCTAGAATTATTGTAATAAAAGTTGGAATGTCAATAATCTCAATGGGCAATCCATTTTTTGTTTGCCACTTAAGGCCAGCCGGCTTCCTTGTGTGGCTGACAATTGCAATGCGTTTAATAACTTTGGGAGTAAATCCGACCACCTTGACACATTCCGCCATCGCAAGTTCGGTAAACTTTTTACCAGTAAATCTTATCCTCCGACCCTCCCAGGAATCGTAATCAGACGAAGTTTCGACATGTAGAAGGGTGTTGTCTTTTGGTCGATAAGCCAAGACATCTATATCGCCACTATGACCGCCCGTAGATTCGCCAGCGGCGCCGCCAAATCTTATATTACGACGCACAAAGAATCCCTTGTATTCGTGCCATTCAGCCGTTAACTCTTCTAAAAAATTCATAAATTTATTTTTTAAGTTTTTTACTTGATCTAAGTCGAGTTGAAGGGCTGACTTGATTATAATTTATATTTCCTCCGCTGTGATTAATAAATTGCAACAAGCGGGTAAGCTCGCTATGGGCGGGAGTGATGCCGGAAGCCTCTTCCTTAACTCCCTCAATCATGGTTTTGAAATCAAGCAACTTAATTTTACACCCGCTTAAATTTCTCTTAAATATTTTATTTTCCTCCCACATTTTTTTATATCCATGGTCATAGGAAACACAAATAATATAAAAAACAAATCTCTTTTGACCAGTTATTTCCTTTATTTTATTTTTTAAGGCCCGGGACCAAACAGGCATAGCAAGTTCTCGAAAGGTTTGTCTGGTCCTCCGATAATTTTCTTTTAGCCGTTTTAGTTCTCTCATAATATGTAGTCCTCCGTGCCAAGATTTGCAACTTACTACAATGACTCTATCTATACTTTTTTTCTTAGGATGAACAGCAACAATATCAACGTCCGAGTGAACGTTATAAGCCGGTCCTCGTCTGTTCGGACGATATTTTACATTGTGTTGCGTAAAATATCCCAAATGCCGGAAATAATCCTCTGCTAGTTGTTCTAAAACATCATTTATCATAATAAATTTATTTTAACACTTCTCCGAGTTTTCTTGCCCCGTAGTGAACGCTTCGCGTTCTACTGCTGGGGTTTGTTGGCCAATCGGGTATATTATTTTAGATCAAACACTCTTACCACTTCATCAAAGTTTTTAAATCTATCCTTTTTCCATTCTTCCTGTTTGATATAAAGCGCCTTGTAGACAACTCTATTCTGCCGATTGTTCACATCCTCACACCACTTTTGCAGTCTTTCAAATTTTAGCTTGTCATTATTTTCTTCTCGTCCTTTTGTCTCAACAATATAAACAATCTTTTCATCTTTCTTGACAAAGAAATCGGGGTAGTAGGTAGCAATAAATCCTTCTGAATTTTTATACTCAATCCTAAGCGCGCTCGCTTCCTTGTTTTGAAAGTTTTTTGCGAAAGAAATTACATCATCACAATTTTCAAGAAAATCCGAAAATACCAGCTCAAAATCACTGTCCCCGACAATTTTATTGAAAACTGATTTTTTTGGTATTAAATATGATTTGTCATTAACGACAAAGGGTCTTGCTTCGCTGATTTTTATATAATTTTTTATTTCCGTATCTCCCTTATCTTCCACGGTGAGATCATTGATAGCTTTCTTGAAAGAATCTTTAATGAGCCGTATATATTCAACTTCTGACAAGTTTCTTAAAACATTTAAGTCTGACAAATTCACAGGACTATCAAACATATTATTCTGCAAAAACTCTCTTACTTTGCCGAATAAAATATCGTAGCAACCAAACAGCCGTAGTTCTCGCATTATTGCTTGTGCAAAAAATCCGACAACGCTTTGATAATCTGGCTCTATATCTCCCGAAAGTATTGTTGTGTGATGAGTTTTTTCACCAACAACATCCTTAAACACAATTTCTCGTTTTTCTTCTTCAGAAAAAGTTTTAACTTTGACTTTTTTATTCCCAAATTTAGAAACATCCAGCTCGGCGAGATTTTTATATTCCCTCTGAATTCTGGGGGACATCACCGGAATCTCTATATCAAGTTTCTCAATATCCTTTTTTGGATTATCCTTATCAACCTCAATCACCATCGGGGATATTGGCTTCGCTCCTGTTCCCATCGCTTTCTTCTCAAGAATAACGCCCTCGCCTTTGATTGACTCAACAAAGTCCATAAAAGCAGGAGTTCCCACAACGCTCACATACTCCTCAACATCGTCTCTCCCAAAAAACATTCTGCGGAGTCCTCGTCCGAGAGTCTGTTCGGGTAGAATTTTTGAATCGGCGGCATATGGTCGTAGCCCAACAATGGTCGTTACATTTTTTACATCCCAACCTTCTTTCAACATCATCACAGAAATAATTACTTTGAACGGGCTTTCCCAACCATCAATTTCATTCGCTTGTTTTCTAAGCACATCCAACTCCTCTTTACTTTTACCGGACACGCTTTCCGAAATTTCTCCGCTCTTATTCGTATGGATAGTCAAAACCGCGCCCCTTAACTCTTTAAAACTTGTTTCAACATATTCTGCCACCTCATCACAATTCTTTGTATCATTGGTCATGATAAAAAGAATGGATTTTTTACCCATCAGTTTTAATACTTCGTATGTTTTTTTCCATTCTTCAATACCAAGATTTATATAATCCCTGTATTTTTCACTAAACAGCGTGCTTTGATTTTCTTTTAGCTTTCCTCGGCTAGCCGCGTCTGGCACAACCGGATTTTTTACAACTCTCTGATGTATTGCTTCAACAAGAGGATAATCGGAAATGGTTTGCACAAAAATAGAGCCGTCATTTTTTCTGGGCGTAGCTGTGAGGTCAAGCTGTAAAGATAGCCCCGCGCCTTTCTGTTTTAGTCGATTGTCTATGTCTGTAACAGATTTAACCCAAGCCGATTTATGGTCGTGCAAATGGTGTGCTTCGTCATTGATTACAATAAGTTCATCAATATCTCTTACGATCATTCCCAAATCGACAGTAGAGTCGCTTGTTTTTGTAACAGGATTGTCGCCCAAGAAGTATCGCGAGGTGTCCGCATCTTCTGCGCTCGCTTCGTGTATATAACCCTCAAAAACTCTGTGGATGTTAGTCAAAAATATATTTCCAGTATCAGAAACATTGCGCAAATCGTCTTGCAAATGGAGAGTCATCTGAAAATCGTCCTGCCAGTTTTGCCCATGATAGCCGTTATCCGGCAAAACAGGATCGCTAAAAAATATTTTTAAGCCTCCAAAATCATTTTTTATTCTTTCAAAAACAATGACATTCGGTGTTATCAAAAGAAAATTCTTTGCCAAACTTGAATTTTTCTCATATTTTTTATGAAAATATGCCCATGCAACAACTAGACTCATTACTTTGGTCTTGCCCGCGCCAGTCGCCATTTTAATGACAAAGCGAAGCCACTCCTCGGTAAACATCTGCGGACTTAATACACCAGTAGAATTATAGCGAATGAGATCGTATTTATCTTTTACTTTCGCCACTTCATAAAGCCATACGACTGTTTCCAAAGCCTCTCTTTGTGCGAAATAGTATTTGAAATGAGAAGATACTCCGTGTTGGTCATATAAAATATGTTCCTCCTTAAACCACCAATTCAAAAGTGATTTAGAAGTATCGCTTGCTCCATCGTAATTTTTATCTCGCCATTCTTTTACTTTTTTTCGTAAATCAGCCACCAGAGGAGGAATGAGCTTATCAAACCCTTTTTCTCTCAATGCTTCATCAGCAGGAAACCACCGAATATTCGGGTCAAGTATCGCGTATGGGTCTTTTGGAAAGTCTTTGTGTAAAGCCATGATTTTACTACATGCCCACTACATGCTTTTCTAGCTTAAATAAAGGGATTTTGGTGGTTTTCATGTGATTGTTGATAAGTTTACTACATGATTATCATGCCCATATTGGTACATATTCCTTGGGTCTTTCCGATTCCTTAATTAGGCCTTTTTCTGTTGTGGCCTTTATGATTGCCGAAGCGGCGGGATAATTTTTCTCACCAATACCTAATCGCTCTCGTAATGTTGCATTTGTCATTCTTAAATTTTCAACATATTTCAAAACACAGTGTTGAAAACAAGCTCGCACCTTATCATCGATCGTCATATCCTTGAGTTCTTTCCGCGCGTATAGCGTAACTCGAGTAAAATTATCAAATTTTTGAAAGTTAGGAGCGGGTAATTGGAAGAGCGCGATATTTATTAAAGCTCGATCGATTCCGGTCCCTCCCTCTTCACATACACCAATTTGACGCATAAATGACGCCATATCTTCGTTGCGGGAACGGGGAGGATGGTCAATAAATCTATCAGTATCTATAAGCGGTTCTCCTGTATTTGTTATTTCTATACGGTCGTCAAAAATTTCTATCATAGGACCAGCACCCGAAATCGACAAATCTTGGTGTATGAGAGCATTCGCAACGAACTCACGGATTGCCACTTCTGGATACATTTTTACTTCTTTTCTTAATGATCTAGAAATATCTTCATTCTGGGGTAATTTATCATTAATGTAATCCAGCAAACTTTCGAAAGAGATTGCATAGCCAAAAGAACCTTCTTGTTCTTTTACTCTATCAACTCTTGTATTTCCTTTGTAAATTACTACTCTGACAGATTTTCTTTTCACTGTTGGGAAATCTACTAAATTCTTTGCGAATAAAATAGCACCTAAATTGGTAATGTCATAACTATCATCAAAGACTTTTTTAACTAGGCCGTGTTGAATCATTTTCTCAACGAACAGGTTAGTTTCAGAAGGTAACTCTTGTTTAGTTAAAGAAAAATATTTACCATAATCAAGTAATTTCAAGACTTCCGACACGGTTAAGTGTTCTTTCGCTATTCCTTTTTCAAAGCTTTTTCGATTGATATTATTCCAAATCTTACTTTCTTTATCTGGGTAATCAGAGAGTTTGGGTGTCGTTGATCCAACTCTTATATATGCAATATTTTGAAATTTTACTGGCTGGTTTATGGCAGGAGGAATAATAAAAAGTGCTATTTTTTTATCTTCGAATGATTGTTCATAGATTCGAAAGTCAATTTTTGGATTAATATTTTTTGAAAGCCAAAACTCCAATTCTTCGTTGCCAACTCTCTCCTGAGATGGGATAAATGTCGTACCCATTATTTTGTGGGTCGTGTCTTGAATACCAAAAATTAAATAGCCATATTTTTGGTCATGCAAGTTTGCAGCATTTGAAAGAGCAGATATTCTTTTACCAATTTCTTCCTTGGTAAAATGATTTTCTTTAAATTCCACTGATTCGGTCTCTGTGGGAAGTGCAGATAAATCCTTGATTAATTTTTCAAAATCTTTTTGTTCCATACTCATATTTTTACTTCAATTACTTTAGTAGTATCATTCCCGAAAATATCTACGACCTTTACGGCTATTTTGTGCTTGCCTTTTGTCGCTACCTTTGGGGAAGTAACAAGGTCAAGATTTCTGTTCTTTTTTGTGCGGAAACTCTGCCATTCATTGTCAAAAATATAGTCACCGGTCCAAACTTCTTTTTCCTTGCCATCTTCCATTACTTTGATGATTTCCTTTCTGCTCGCGAAATCAAAATCTACCGCCCAATAGTCAATCCAGTCGCTCCATTTTTTAGTCAAAACCTCCTTTGAGATTTCTTCCGTCTTCTTATCTTTTGAGATTTTTACCACTTGACCATCTTCTACCACCACTTTAGATCCGCCGGGGCGCAATGCCTCGGCTATTTCGCCGGAATCATCTTGATTATAAAAGACGGAAAAGTCGGTGAGTTCGATGGAAATTTCTTTGTCATTTCCTCGTCCTTTTACAATCGGCTTTGCTTCTATAAAAGCGACATCATAAAACTTCACTTGCCCCTTTTCTACCGCCTTTTTATCAAAAACCTCTCGTGGAATTATTTTAAACGCGATATCAATACCGCCGCCTCTAAATTCGTGTCTATCAAAACCCATCTCCCAGTCAAAACCCAATACATCTACTTTAGTTATTTTTTTATCTTCACATTCTTTAACTACTTGCGCTACAAAATTTTCAGATACCGGCGCATTGATTGGCCCAACCGCGACCAACCTATCACGCTTTTTGCCCACCAGGGCTTCAAAGGACTCAACTGGCTCTGCTTTGTAAGCAGAAAGTATAAGTTTTATAAATTCCTTTTCTTTTCCTTCAGCTTGTTTTGATTTTTCTTCCGCTCGCAAATCGTCATTTGTCGCAAGAAAATTCTCTCTTTCGTATCTGCCGACATTCAAAATTTCAAAAGCACGGAAATTTTTGCTTTCCTTTTTCATTTCTCTTTGCGTACCAATCAATCGTTTACGAGAAGTGTGAATACTAAATTTACCCAAATCAGAACCGATCCATTTTCTGCCAAGTTTTTCTGCAACAGCGAGGGTGGTTCCAGAACCGCAGAAAAAATCAGCAACAAGGTCGCCCTCGTTGGAGGAGGCTTTTATAATTCGTTCAAGCAATGTAATTGGCTTCTCTGTCGGATACCCAGTATTATCTTTTTTTGTTACTTCGGCCTGTGGAATAATCCAAACATCATCCGCATTTTTTGTTGAATACTCGTTATAAATGACTTTTCCGTATTCGTCCTTTTTTGTATCTAGTTTTCCTGTTACTGGATTCCAAATTCGCGCATTAATTTTTCGAGACTTATCAAGTTTAATCTTCACCCCATTCCAAATATATCCTTTCCCTTTTGTGTAAAATAATACCGTATCATGATTTTTAGGTAACCCATTTATATTCCCTTGCAGCTTATCAGGGTAAGACCAAATAATCTCATTTACAAAATTATCAATTCCAAATAATTCATCCATAACAAGGCGCAGATGTCCAGTTAACCTCCAATCACAGTGCACATAGATACTCCCATCATCCGCAAGTAAATCGTGCATGAGTTTTAATCGTTCATAAATCATGGCGATAAAACTATCTGCACCCTTACCCCAAGTGTCGCGATAGGCAATTTCTTCTATCACTGACGGCTTTTTAGTAAAACTTTCTTCGTCCTCGCCATCGCCGATTTTTATATCCATTGAAAAATCCGCCCCGACATCAAACGGAGGGTCAATGTAAATCAATTTCAAACCGCCTTGCGCTTCTATTTCTTTGCGAAGCGGTCCATTTTTGAGAGAGGAGAGAATCAGTTTATTGTCTCCCCAAATCAATTTATTCGTCCATCCGGTTATTTGTCGCCCGGAAGTGTCAAAAAGAGAATTTTGATTGCCAAATTTCGCATCACTTCTCGGCTCGTCTATTTGCTCAATAACTTGAAAAGGCAAGACAACATTCGTTACCTCATTTGTCTTTCCATTCCAAACCAGCTCAACTTCACGATCATCATCAAAAAGCAAAAAGCGATACTTCTCCGGAAGCGGTTTCCCCGCTTCCAAGTATTTCACAATATCCCTTTTTTCATTGTCAGATAATTGCATGAGATTTACTTATTGGGTTAATGAACAATCGCCCACATTGTATAAGGCCCAAAGTTCAAGAAAACGAAATGTTCCCAAAAAATTTATAGTATCTCCTAACTGCAATAGCTCAATTCTTTTCTGCCAGTCGGTACTAAAATTACATTTAACTGTTCCGTTCGCAACTGTTATTCCAATTTTAGGTCCCTCGCTGTCTTCCGATCTCCACTTATTCGAATATTCACCCTCTCCTATTATTGACGTATTTTTATAAGTATCAAGTAAATCCTGTACTTCCTCTGATGTTTTAGCATTTTCTATACGCTTAATAATATCCGCTATATTAATTGGATCTGTTGGGGTTATTACCGCAGCAGCTTGTTTTTCATTTTTATTTTGTCCAGAAAAAACACCTGGTAACCAAATTGACCAATATGGAATAGAAATTACTGCTACAAGTAATAAAATAAGACTAATTATTGTCGGAATTAAAAATTTTGGGTCTTTCCAAAATCTATTATTCATGATTATTTTTAGCATATCGAGCCACGATTTCTTTACCAAATGGGCCCTCTATTAGATTAATAAATTCTTGAGCTAAATCATCCCACTTTATTATTCCTTTATTCCAAAGCAATACCGCATCAGTTCGATGCTTTAAAACTCTAAGAAAAATCTGCCAAGTAAAACCTTGGGTTTTAAGTTGATTGCCCCAATGCTCCCAAAGATATTTAGGAAGCTGGTTGCCATACCAAACGTTAACATTGTCCCAGTTAACACCAGGTGTTTTAACTATATTGACCTCGACTGTCTTCATCCAGTTTTTAACGTGTTCTGGCTCTTTAGGGATATGTAAGTTCATATCCCAAGTATATAGGATACCGATATAAAAGTCAAGAGATGTTGTCTTAAAGCCGCCTTTTTCGCCCAATACGCCACCCGTCTGGCGTATTCGCCTCGAAGGAAAGCAAAGCTTCCTACGGGGTGAATTTTTCGTTTGTGATAAATGTTAGATCAGAGTTCATATTCATTTTCATTTTTAATCTTTGGTTCTTTGTCTTACTTTTCGCTCTCCAAGCGCGCCTTTAATAAAAAGATTGTTTCATCGCGGAGTTTTGCCCGGGCCCAATCCTTTTGGCTTTCGGTCAAAAACTCTCCCAAACCGACCAGAATGTTTCGATTCTCCATTTTTTCCAGCTGTTCCGCGGTTGCTTGTAGAATCTCTTTAAATGATTTGCCCGAACGCTGCTCAACGATTTCTTTATTTATCGGCCAGTTGTTTTTAAGGAAAAACCAAACATCATAAATATCGCGGCTC
>MHMQ01000035.1:602-5208 GCA_001819395.1 Candidatus Niyogibacteria bacterium RIFCSPLOWO2_01_FULL_45_48 | reverse complement strand
AAAATCCATATAGACGTTTTCGGCATCCGCGCGCATATCTTTCATTACGGCCGAACGCTTGCCCATCATTTCAATCACGGTGCCGGAATATTTCTCGGGCACTTCAATTGAAATAAGCTCCATGGGCTCCATTTTTCGGCCGTCTTTTTCTTTAAAAATAACTTCCGGTTTTGAAACTTCAAGTTCAAACCCCTCCCGGCGCATTTTTTCTATTAAAATCGCGAGATGAAGTTCGCCGCGACCAGCCACAATCCAGCGATCGGAAGACGCGGCTGGCGCGACCGCGAGCGCGACATCCGTTTCAATCTCGCGTTCCAGGCGTTCTTTGACGTTTCGCGAGGTGGTATACTGTCCTTCTTTGCCCCTGAAAGGCGAAGTGTTGACGGCAAAGGTCATCTTAATCGTCGGCTCGTCGATCTGGATAATGGGCAGGGCAACCGGATTTTTTAAATCCGCGATTGTTTCCCCGATGGAAATATCGGAAATGCCCGCTACCGCCGCGATATCTCCCGAATGGGCCTCCCTTACCTCAACGCGGTTCAGGCCGTCAAAAAGCATAACCGCGCTTAATTCCGCCCGTTTTATTTCGCCTGTCCGGTTGATGTGGCTGACGGCCATTCCTTTTCGTAAAACTCCGGAGTAAATTCGGCCAATCGCGATTTTCCCTTTGTAATTATCGTAGGCCAAATTGACCGTCAGCATTTGGAGCGGTTGCGCGTCATTGACGACGGGCGCCGGTATGTATTTGACGATTGTTTGAAAAATCGGTTCAATGTTTCGCATTGCGTTTAAATCGGAATTTAAACTCGCTTTCCCGGAAACAGCCGAAGCGTAAATCACCGGAAATTCAATCTGGGCTTCGCTTGCTCCGAGTTCAAAAAATAAATCATAAGTGGCGTTTAACACCCATTCCGGCCGGGCGTTGGGCTTGTCAATTTTATTAATCACGACAATTATTTTGTGGCCGGCCTGAATCGCTTTGCGGAGAACGAATTTTGTTTGAGGCATCGGCCCTTCTTTGGCGTCAACAAGCAGCAATACTCCGTCAACCATGCGCATAATCCGTTCCACCTCGCCGCCGAAATCGGCGTGGCCGGGCGTGTCAACGATATTGATTTTGATATCGCGATATTTGATTGAAGCGTTTTTTGAGAAAATCGTAATACCCCGCTCTCGTTCAAGTTCGTTTGAGTCCATAATAAGCTCTTTGGGCGCGCCGGTTTTGGCCTTAAATTCCTCCGATTGATTCAAGAGCGCGTCTACCAGCGTGGTTTTGCCATGGTCAACATGGGCGATGATAGCGATATTTCTTAGTTCCATAATATAAAAAATAAAAGATAAAATAAAAAACCCTCAAGCGAGGGCTTGCCCCCATAAGCAGAAATATTCTACAAGAAATAGCGTTAAAATGCAATCTTGCGATTTTCGTCAAATCACACTAATATCAGAATATAATGTTGGGAATAAAAGTAATTTATGAAAAGGCAGATTATAAAAATTGATGACGACAAATGCGACGGTTGCGGCGATTGCATTCCAAATTGTCCGGAAGGGGCGCTTAAAATAATTGACGGAAAGGCGCGGCTTTTAAGCGACCTTTTTTGCGACGGTTTGGGAGCTTGTATTGGCCATTGCCCGCAAGGCGCGATAACTATTGAAGAAAGAGAGGCCGAAAAATACGATGAAAACAAAGTAATGGAAAATATCGTGAAGCAAGGCAAAAATACGATTATTGAACATCTTAAGCATTTGAAAGAACATAAACAAGATGACTATTTAAAACAGGCAATGAATTTCTTGGCCGAAAAAGGCGTTGCTATTGAAGCCGAAAAAATATTTGGAACTAAGGAAACAGAGAAAGTTGACGGCCATGTTCATTTAAATTGTCCGGGATCAAAAACAATGGATTTTCGTGAAATTGGGTCGGCCGATAATCAGGCTGGAATAGAAAAAATTGCTTCGCAATTAAGGCAGTGGCCGATTCAGTTGCGCTTGATTAATCCGATTGCTCCTTATTATCAGAAAGCCGATGCGCTTTTGACGGCTGATTGCGTTGCCTATGCTTTGGGCGGTTTTCATTCGGAATATCTGAAAGGGAAATCCATTGCCATTGCTTGCCCGAAATTAGATGAAGGCCAAGACGAATACGTGGCAAAAATTAAGTCCTGGCTGGAAGATGCCAATATAAATACTTTAACCGTAATGATTATGCAAGTGCCTTGTTGCCGGGGTTTATTGGAATTAGCCAAAGAGGCGCTGGCTCAATCAAAAAGAAAAGCGCCGCTTAAGTACGCGGTAGTCGGTTTGCAAGGCGAAATACTGGAAGAAGAATGGGTGTAAAAATTCAGATTTATACTTTCAGATAACGGTGGACGGCGACAAAGCTAGAGATAGAGCTTAAAGCGATGCCGAAAATAAGTTGATAGCTTAGAAGACGTAAAAAGTTCGCGGCGAAATAATTTTGAAGATTAATTTCCGGAATGAAGCTGGCCACGTGAGGAGCGATATAGGCGACCAAAGGGGCAAAAATGGCGAAACTCAAGACTCCGGCTAAAATTCCGTAAAGAATTCCCTCAATAATGTAAGGGCCTCTGATAAAATTATTGGAAGCGCCTACTAATCTCATAATGCCGATAGCGTCCTTGTTGGAATAGATCGCCAAACGGATAGTGTTGAAAGTCACCAAGATGGCGATAATGGCGATGATAAACGTGAGAACGATTCCGCCCCGTTTCGCGGCATCAACGATATTAATCAGCCGTTCAATCACTACTTGGTTTTGAGCGTAACTCACTTTTTCAATTATGGAAGAAAGCGATTCGTTATTTAGATAAGCGGAAATAGCCGCGTATTCTTTCGGGTTATAAGCTTTTATGTTAAGCGAAGCGAGGAGCGGATTTTCTCCAAGTTCTTGGATGGCGGCAATAACGATTGGGTCGTTTTTACGGCGGGCTTGGAATTCGGTTAAGGCCTTTTCTCGAGAAATATATTCCGCTTTTTTGACTTCGCTCAACCCCTCAAGAGATTTCTGAAGTTTTAAAATCGCGTCTTCGGCGGCATTGCTTTTAAAATAAACACTGATGTCTATTTTGTTTTGGACGGAGGCGATAGCGGTTTTGGCGACGACGTTAAAAATTATCAAACCTTGCAGAACGAAAAGGGTTAAAAAAATAACCGCGATAGTAGCCGTGCTCAACCACCCGTTTCTTAAAAAATTCTGAAAACCGTATTTAATTATCCGCGAAAAAGCGACAAACATAATGTATTTGATAATTCTACTTTCTAATTGGTGAGAATAAAGCGACCGTGTTCTTCATCTCTGATTATTTTACCATTATTTAGGGTAATAACCCGATGACCTAAGGTGTTGATAATTTCCTTATTGTGGGTGGCTAAAATTATGATACTGCCCATTTCGTTAAGTTTCATCAGAAGTTTGATTATTTCCCAGGTATTAAAAGGGTCAAGGTTGCCGGTCGGTTCGTCGGCGACAATCACTTCGGGCTGATTAATCATAGCTCGAGCAATCGCCACGCGTTGTTTTTCTCCGCCGGATAATTCGTAAGGAAAACTTTGCATTTTATTATCCAAGCCAACCAAATTGAGAATTTGAGGCACAAATTCATTAATTTCTTTTTGGGGTCGGCCTTCCACTTCCAAAGCGAAGGCGATATTTTCAAAAACCGTTTTTCCGTTTAAGAGCCGGAAGTCCTGGAAGATGGTCCCGATAAGCCGGCGATATTTTGGAAGTTGCGAAAATCGCAATTTATTGACTTCGTAAGAATCAAAAATTATTCTTCCGTTAGTCGGTTTTTCTTCCGCGGTAATAAGTTTAACGATAGTGGATTTGCCGGACCCGGAGCGGCCGACGATAGAAACGAATTCTTTGGGATTTATTTTAAAACTGACGTTTTCTAAAGCGGTTGAGTGTTTGTTATAGGTTTTGGTTATGTTTTGGAAAGTAATCATATTTGAAGCATTCATAAATGCCTTATTATTTTATCATTTTTTGACGAATTTATCAAGATTTCCTTCCAAAACATCATTAACATTACTGGTTTTAACGCCGGTTCGGTGGTCTTTGGCCATTTGATAAGGATGAAGGACGTAGGAACGTATCTGGTGTCCCCAGTCGGGAGTTACTTTGGTCCGAAGGTTGCTTAATTCTTTTTCCTGACGCTCGGTCATTAATTTAAAAAGCTTGGCCTTGAGCAATTTCAGAGCTTGTTCCCTATTTTGGCCCTGGGAGCGTTCAGCTTGCGAGGCGGCGACCAAACCGGTCGGCAAATGGATAAGCCGGACCGCGGTTTCTCTTTTATTAACGTTTTGACCGCCCGGGCCGCTGGAACGGCAGAGTTCTATTCTCAAATCCTCATCGGGAATAGTTAGCTTTTTTTCTTCCAATTCCGGCAGTTCCGGCAGAGCTTCAACCAGGGCAAAAGAAGTATGGCGAAGTTTTTTGGCGTCAAAGGGAGAAATTCTAATCAAGCGATGCACTCCGGATTCGTTTTTAAGCAGTTCGTAGGCGTTTTCTCCGATTATTTCCAGAGTATTGTCGTTGATCAGCCGAATTTTCCAATTATGGCGTTGGGCGTATTTTTGATAC
>MHMQ01000035.1:0-595 GCA_001819395.1 Candidatus Niyogibacteria bacterium RIFCSPLOWO2_01_FULL_45_48 | reverse complement strand
ATTCTTAGCAACATTTCCACCCAGTCTTTGGCGTCTTCTCCCCCGACACCGGCGTAAATAGAAATAGTTGCCGCATTTTGATTAATCATATATTATATTCTTATTATACTCTTATTTTAAAACAAGCAAAAACTCAATGAATTCTTTCATTAAAAGCAGAAAAAACATACTTTTGAGTTTTCGGACCGCCTGGCAAGGCATGAAAATGGTTCTTGTTCAGGAGCCGTCGTTTAAATACATGTTATTGCTGGCGGCAATAACGATTGGGGCGATGTTTTATTTCCCGACCAGCCGGACTGAAAAGGCCGTTCTTTTGGCCATGATTTTTTCGGTGCTTATTTTAGAGCTCATCAATTCGGCAATGGAACGTTTTCTGGATTTTCTTCAGCCGGCTGAAGATATCCGCGTCAAAAAAATAAAAGACCTTCTTGCTTCCATCGTGCTTCTGGTCTCTTTAGGAGCGGCGATTATCGGCTTCCTTGTCTTTCTACCTTATATTTTTAGATTAGATTTCTAAATGAGCCGGAGGCGAGAATCGAACTCGCGACCTCTGCTTTACGAAAGCATCGCTCTGCCAACTGAGCTACTCCGGCTT
>MHMQ01000034.1 GCA_001819395.1 Candidatus Niyogibacteria bacterium RIFCSPLOWO2_01_FULL_45_48 | reverse complement strand
ATAAATCTTGGCAAACTTATTTCGCGTCTTGATTGTATGGCGCTTACCAAATTTTGAGCCGATTTCTCGCCAAAGCGCTCTAAAGGCTGGATATCCCCTTCTTTAAGCGCGAAAAGATCTGCGGCATCCCGTATCAATCCGTCATCCAAAAGAACGTCTATTATTTTAGGCCCGAGACCCTCAATATCAAAAGCTCCGCGGGAGACAAAATGGTAAAGCGATTCGCGATGACGGGCGGGACATTTTATATTAACGCACCTTAAAATCACGCCGTCTTGTTTTAACTCATGAGCGCACACGGGGCAGGATTTCGGCATGCGAAATTCTTTGGCCATTTTGGGTCTTAAATCTTTGAGTGATTTTTTAATGTCGGGAATAACGTCGCCCGCCCTTCCAACTATCACCGTGTCGCCTATCCGCACATCAAGTCTCTTTATTTCGTCGGCATTATGAAGCGTCGCGCGGCTGACGGTGACGCCCGCGATTCCAACCGGTTCCAAAATCGCAACCGGAGTCAAAGCGCCTGTTCTGCCCACCTGAACAATAATATCTTTAACAATGGTTGTGGCCTCACGCGGCGCGAATTTAAAAGCTACGGCGCCTCGCGGAGCCTTACCCACAACACCCAAGCGCTTAAACAGATCGTTATTATTTACACTAACAACGATTCCGTCTGTTTCGTATTCAAATTTTTCACGCTCGCGAGAAATTTTTTCATGAAAACCAAAAAGCTGGTTTACGTTTTTAAAAACTCGAGCGATTTTGTCCGTTTTGAATCCGAGCGCGGATAAAATTTCGTGTTCCTCGGAATGTAAAGATTGACCGAAATCAGCCAGCAAGTCGTAAGCATGAAAATCGAGCCGGCGTGAACGAGTTGTCGCGGGATCAAGCTGGCGTATGGAACCGGCAGCCAAATTTCTGGGGTTGGCAAAAATCTGTTTGCCAGCCTTTTTTTGTTCGGTGTTGATTTTTTGAAAATCATTTTTTGTTATCAAAACTTCGCCCCTTATTTCAATCGCCCCGTTTTTCAAAAATTTTTCCGCTTTTGCTCGAAAATTTTCTTTAATCGTTCCGTGTATTTCAAGGCTTAGCGGCACGGCTTCAATTGTCTTGATGTTCTGGGTTACATCTTCTCCCGTTCGTCCGTCGCCTCTTGTTGCCGCGCGTTTAAGTTCTCCGTTTTGGTAAATCAGGCTCAAAGCGAGGCCGTCAAACTTCAGCTCGGCAAAAAGCTCGGCCTCGCCCGACGCCGAAACAATTTTAGTGTTTCTTGAAATCCAGTCCCAAACCTCCTCTTTTGAAAAAACATCCTCCAAAGAAAGCATCAAAACGGCGTGAGGCGCTTTTTTAAATTCTTTAAGTGCCTTGCCGCCAACCCTTTGGGTTGGCGAGTCCGGGGTAACCAAATCCGTAAATTCGTCTTCGAGTTTTTTTAGTTCGTGCTTAAGTGAATCAAGGGCGGCATCGGAAATTTCGGGCTTATCAAGCACATGATATAAATAGCGGTGATGTTCAATCACCTTTTTTAATTTTTCTATGCGCTTTTTGGCCTCAACCTTGTCCATGTCAATATCTAACCTCCAGACCTCTTTCCACTCTTCTGCCGTTGCAAGGACTATGGCCGATCGAAGTTATAATCGTTTCGGCCGGATTGGATTTATCGACGGTAACGCTAACGCAAGAATCGTTGGTGAAGTCCAAATCAAACGAACTTGTAAGCGCCCCGCCCACAGACCGGCTTTGTCCGGCGCAAACTATATCCGAGGAGCTCGAGGTGGCAAAAGCGTTATTGACTCTGTCCCAGTACGACGCGCATTCGGCTCCGGAATCGGCGGCGTAAAAAGCAAACTGGGAATCCCGCCCTGTTCCGGAAAGCCGAACCTGGCCTATTATCAGACCGGAAAGACCGATACTTGAAGCAAGCATGGCCGAAATAAAAAGCACCGCAAATAATAATGTGAATCCCCGCCTATCGGCAGGCGTAGTTTTTTTCATGGCGCCGGTTTTCTCTGTGAAACTGAAGTTTGTAAGCTTATCTCATTTAAACCGGTCCCGACTTGCCCCGAGGATTTAATGTTAATTAAAACACGGGGCTGTATGTCGTCGTTTAACAAAGCTCCGACAACATAAAATTTTAACTCGTCTACCTTAATATCCGATGAGGTAAGTGGCTGGAAAATTATCCCGCCGTCCGAAGATTTTTGAATGCTTGAATCTATTTTTCTGTAGATTACCGTCTGTCCCAAGGCATTTTTGAAAGTCAAGGACGAAGAACCCGACAGGCAGTCCAAGGGCTCTGTCCCGGGATCTGTCCCGCAATGATAAGACCCGCCGGTGCGTATCTCTTTGGCCATCACCTCCATGGCAAAACGTAGATTATTCTGAATATTTACCGCGGATTGGATTTTCTTTTCTGAATTTTGCAGGCTTAAAAAAGAAGACGTCGCCAGCAAAATGGCCACGGAAAACACGCCTACCGCAACCACCATTTCAAGCAATGTAAATCCTCGGTTAAGCATAAAGTCAAAAAGATAAATTAAAAAGGCGTTCCTCCAAAACAAACTCTCTGGAAATCCCTCCTTGCATCCAAGAAATCTTTGAGGTTAGTTTTGTTTCGTAAGAAACAACTTGTGTTATGGCAACCTCTCTCGTAAAAACGGTTTCCGAGCCGGACAGATATCCGAAAATATTCGTTTCCGGATCGAATTTTATTTTCGGGCAAGAGCCTCCGACGCAAGTTGTAATAGTGTCATTATAAGCGTCTATATAACAGCCGGATTCGCATCCGCCAAGACCAGCCAGCCAGTCGGCGCCGGCCATAACATTGCTGTCGCGTTTATTTCTTACGTATTCTACCGCCTCGCTCGCCAGAAAAAACGCCCTGATTTGATTAGCTGCTCCCGAAGACGAACGAACACCCAGAGAAGCGAGCGACAGCACTCCGGCAAGCGCCAGAGCCAAAATCGATATAGCCACCATGGTTTCAAGCAGGGTAAATCCTTTGCTCATAATCATTCAACGGACAGCTGTCCGGTTGTCCAAATTATAATTTTTTTTTCTTCTCCGGTCGAAAGGTTTATCACTATCGCCACATCCGAATACGGCCCCTTGTCCGTCGATATGAATATATCGGGGTTCGGGCGCACATAGACCACATCAAGCCGGCTGATCGAACAGTCTCCCGGCGGACTGGATTTGAATCCCGCGCAAATTCTTGAGACGGCGGGCAAGCCGTTAATCATAAATTCGTCGGCTTTTTCCTCCTCACCGTCATAAAGGCGGTCGGAATCCAAATCGGCGAAAAAAACATAGGATTTTGCCGGAAAAGGAGATTCGAAGCGCAGGCCGTAGGCCGGGAAAAAACCGATCCCGAACTCGCGAACCGCGAGTGCCGCCGATTCGGTTTGCCTGAAAGACGCGGCTATCGCCTGAGCTGTTCGCGAAAGTTCAAGGCGCCTCGAAAACTCTGGAAAATCCGCCAAAACTATGGCGGAAATTATAAGTGAAATGCTTATTGTTACGACAAGCTCCACAACGGTGAACCCGGAAATAAACCGCTCTCTCATTCGTTTATTATAGCAAAGATAAGTACCAGAATATAATTTTCTCTCCCCACAAATACGCCGCAAGGCCTCCCGCGGACAAAAATGGAGCAAAGGGCATTTGTGTTTTAAAACCAGCCGACCTGTTTGAGAATTTATATAGAAGACCCAAAAGGGCTCCGAGCCAAAAAGACATGAAAAACGCAGCCAAAGACAACGGCCAGCCAAGCATGATCCCCAAAGCTAGAGCGAGCTTGGCGTCTCCGAAACCCATCCAGCGGCCACCGGAAACAAACCACAGGACGCCAAAAAAAAGGAATAAACCAAAACCAGCGGCTAAATTTTCAATTATCAATTTCAAATTATCCATTAAATTCCAATTTACAAAACCCAAAAACAAAACAGCGGTTAAAATTGCGAAATAAACAAGCGGATTGGGAATAATTTTATGACGGATATCGTAGACGGAAATGACCAAAAGAAGCCAGAAAAACAAAACAGCCGTTATGGTCAGAGCCGGGCTCTTACCAAGCTGGTAAGAGCCCGGCTCTGACCAGAGAAGTAAAAACAGCGCTCCGCTTGCCAATTCAACCGCCGGATACTGCCAAGAAATTTTTGACCCGCAGCTTCGGCATTTCCCCCGCAAAGCCAAAAAAGAAACCACCGGAATAAGTTCAAACCATCTTAAGTTCCGTCCGCAGTAAAAACAGCGCGAGCCTCCAAAAATCAGAGACTCGCCGGTATTCAGGCGAAAAACAATAACGTTGGCAAAACTTCCGAAAATAAGGCCCAAAACAAAAACCGCAATCTGTTCCATTATTAAAATTCTAACACTAAAAACACGGAAATCCCCCGCTTGGGGGGATTTCTTCCGCTAAATACAGCCCAAAAACTTTCCTACGGAGTTACGTCGTAACAAAAACGGGTTGTCTCATCAGAACAGCCGTCTTCCACCGGCGGGATGCCCGATTCGGCGCCCTTGACCACATCTCCGTCAAAATCACGATCGCTTTTGAGGGCCGGGTTGGTTGACTCTTCAAGATTTGCCCCTAGGTGGTAATAAAGGCAGGTTTCCGCCGAAGCCTCATCGCAATCTCCAGCCGCCTCAATAGTTGAGGAAATATACGAGTTGTACAGATAATCAATCTGTCCGACCGGATCTTTTGGTTCCGAAGCAATGAAGTCGGGAGCCAATTTGGACAAATCGTCGGGATATTCGCCCTTGGAGTCGGAATAAAGCTCGAGCGCCAGCTGAATTTGTTTTATGTCAGCCACGCGGCGAGCATCGCGGGATTTCTTTCGGGCGCTATTTAGAGAGGCAAGAACAACCGACGCCAAAACGCCTATTATAGCGATAACGACCAGAAGCTCAATCAGAGTAAAACCAGACTTTTTATTTGATTTAAACATTTTTTAAAGCTTAGAAAGATAAAAAACTTAATCGACCTTGAAACTTCGATACTTTAATTGTAAACCTTCGCGCTTTAAACGCAAAGCGGGGGTGTGCATAACGCTAAACCCCGGCCGATATGCTGTAAATGGGTACAAGAATCGCGGCGACTATTATTCCAACCCCCAAGCCGAGAAAAACGATAAGCGCGGGCTCAATAAGGCTGACCAGCCTTTCAAGGGTGTTGTTGACCTCCCTGGTGTAAAACCGCGAAAGCGTGGCCAGAATCTGATTCAGTTTTCCGGTTTCTTCCCCTATTTTTATCATTTGCGAAACAAGCTGCGGAACATCCTCGTATCTGGCAAGAGCGGAGGAAATGGGGGAGCCGGCTCTGACCGAGTCGCGCGCCTCTTTTATTATTTCCGAGTAAATTTCATTGCCTATCACATCCGCGGAAATCTCAAGGGATCTCACGACGCTTACCCCTCCGGAAAGAAGGGTCTGAAGGTTGTCGGCAAAACGCGCTAGATAAATCTGGCTATAAAGATCTTTAAAAACCGGTATGGAAAGCTGTATTCTAGACATTGATTTTCGTCCGGCGGGAGTCAAACGGTAACGCCAGACGAAAATCACGCCCAGAGCCGCCAAGACAAGAAAGAAAACGCCGAAGGTTCTTAAAAATTCCGAAAGGCCTATGACAACCTTGGTATAAATCGGAACATCCTGCTGAAGGTCGAGAATTATCGAGGACAGCTTCGGCACGACCACGACCAGCATGATTGTGACCACAACCAAAAATACACCCAGGACAAACCCGGGATAAATCAGAGCATTGCGGGCCTTGGATGTAAGATCGTAGGAACGCTCAAGATAGTCGGCAAGATAATTCAGAATTTCATCCAGTTTTCCCGACTCCTCTCCGGAACGGACCATTTGGATATAAAAGTTGGAAAAAATATCGGGATGACGGCCGAGAGCCTGTGAAATAGGGAGCCCTCCTTGTATGTCGTCGGCGACGTTGGTCAATTTAACCTTCAGTGTGTCGCTGGACGCTTCAGTAATCAAAATCCTTAAGGCATCGACCACCGGAACCTTGGCCGAAAAAAGTGTCGCCAGCTGTCTTGAAAATATTACAACATCGCGGTCTTTTACTTTCTCAAAATAAGAAACAAATTTTTTCCATTGGGGCTGGCGTTCTTCGGACGACTCAAGTTTTACTATTATTAGGCCTCTCCTTTGAAGGGAAGAGACGGCCAAATCGTAGCTCGCGGCCTCGATGGTCCCCGTCTTTTGGGCGCCGTCTTCTGTCCTTGCCTGATAATAAAAAATCATGTTTATCCTGTCAGGTGTTCTAGGCTTTTAACATTCAGCGAATAGGCTCTGGCAGTCTCCATGGTAATCTCGCCTCTTCGCACCAGATCTATTAGCGACCGGTTCAGGCCAACCATGCCAGACTCTGAGCTGGTTTCGATAAACAAATCTATTTCGTGGATTTTATTTTCGCGTATAAGGTTTCGGATTGGAGTATTGGCAATAAGCAGTTCGTAAGCCGGAATCCGGCCTCCGGAAATCCTTGGCACAAGCCTCTGGGAAAAAACCCCCAAAAGAGTGCTGGCCAGCTGTGTCCGTATCTGGTTTTGCTGGGACGAAGAAAATGTGTCAATAATACGGTCTATGGTCTGGGAGGCGGAGTTCGTGTGAAGCGAAGAAAAGATAAGGTGTCCGGTTTCCGCGGCGGTTACGGCGGTGGCTATGGTTTCGGGATCGCGCATCTCTCCGATCATGGCAACGTTCACGTCCTCCCGGAACATGGCCCTTAAAGCAGACGCAAAATCAGGGGTGTCCCGGCCAATTTCGCGCTGGTCTATTATGGACTTGTCCTGGGTAAACAAATACTCAATCGGATCTTCAATCGTTATTATGTGCTCGGCCCGCTCGTGATTTATTATATCAACCATGGAGGCAAGCGTAGTTGACTTGCCGTGCCCGGTTGGCCCGACAACCAGAAAAAAACCCTGTTCGTTCCTTGTGAATTCCGAAAGCATCGGGGGCAAGTTCAGGTCGGCAATACTCTGTATTTCAACCGGAATAAGGCGAAACGCCGCCGAGATAAACCCGCGCTGGACAAAAACGTTTACCCTAAAACGAGCCTTGTCTTCGTAGGAGTATGACAGGTCTGCGGTCTTGTTTTTTAAAAATTTTTCTTTTTCTTCGGGACCGAGCATGGAAAAAACAACATTCTCAATATCCTGTGCGGTCAAAACCGGATGTTTTACCAAAGACACAAGGTCTCCGGAAATCCTCAAGGTGGGGTGACGGCCGACGGAAAGATGCAAGTCGGATGCTTTTTCCTTGGCCACAAGCGCAATCAGATCCTCGAATTGTTTGCTGGTATCGCTCATTGCCCCAAAATAGCCTTAACTTTGCCGACTATTTCCGACGGGGTGTGGCGGGCCTTGATTACATAATCTTTGGCGCCAAGCGCCAGTCCCCTTTCCACATCCTCTTTCTGGCCGAGATTGGTTAAAATTACCACCAGCGCCTGCGGAACAAGGTGTTCTGATCGTGTCTTTTTTAAAAATTCAAAGCCGTCCATGCCCGGCATGACCACATCGAGGAGAATGACGTCCGGACTTAATCCGTTTTTTATCTTGTCCATGGCATCCGCGCCGGATGAAGCAACCTCAACATCAAAACCCGACTCGCGGAACTTCATCGCGTACATGTCGAGCAAAAACTCGTCGTCGTCAACTATGAAAATTTTCTTTTCCATATAAATAATTACGGCTACGGCCTGACGCTCTGCCATCCGGCGGATTTTCCGGAGACAGAGTCCGTCTCTAAATTATAATACAAGGTGTAATCGGAACCGTCCGCCGATTCGTAACAATAAACATGCGAACCCGCCCCCAGACAAGTCCCCGCGTAACCTCCCAACGGGTCCTGCGGCACGGCGGCTGTCGCTTCGTCCGCCAAAAGAGCCTGGGACAAACAGTCATCCGAACTGTTAATGACATTCAAAGCGCACACTGGGAACTGCCGACGGTTAACGTTGTAAACGTTCAGTGCGTTTTGCAATTGTTTTATTTCTTCCTCGCGTCTGGCGTCGCGTCCTCTGGTTTTTGCGTCCCGCAAAAAAACAAACACCGCGGACAAAATAAACGCGGCTATGGCGATGACCACCAAAAGTTCAACTATCGTAAATCCGTATTTGGCTGGTTTGTTGTTCATTATATTTGGGTTATTTGCTCAAGGCCGACTTGACCTTCTAAAACCTTAAGCATTCCGTCTTCGCGCATGGTAATCATCCCCTGGCGTCTTGCTTCTTGTTCAAGAGATTCCGGACCCGGATCGGTTAAAATAACCTTTTCCAGCTCTTTTGATGCGGTCAGCACCTCAAAAACTCCGATGCGGCCTCTTGTGCCCTTGGGACAAGTCGCGCTTGCCTGCGCTTCATAAATCTCCTTCGGCATCTTTATCCGGCTTCTGGTCGGCTCGGGAACATTTTTCAGCTCCGACTCCAATTTTTCTTTCAGGCTTCCGGCAACCTTCATCGGCCGGCGGGAATCGGGACAAAGAGTCTGCACCAGACGCTGGGCTATCACCGCAACCAAAGTCGGCGCGATCAGGTACCTGTCTACACCCATGTCTATCAGCCGTGGAATCGCGCCAATGGCGTCATTGGTGTGAAGCGTTGATAGCACAAGATGTCCGGTAAGAGCCGCGTGAATCGCGAGAGCCGCGGTTTCTTTGTCGCGGATCTCGCCTACAAGTATTATATCAGGGTCTTGGCGTAATATAGAACGAAGGCCGTTTGCGAAACTGTACCCTATCTCGGGCCTGACTTGAGACTGGTTGACCCCGGTCATGTTGTATTCAACCGGATCTTCAAGACTGACTATGTTATAGCGATCATTGTTTATTGTCTGAAGCATCGCGTAAAGCGTCGTTGTTTTACCGGAACCCGTGGGACCGGTCAGAAGTATCAAACCATGAGGCTGTTTGAGAGCACTTGAGACTTCATCAAAGTTGCGTCCTTCGAGACCCACCTTCTTTAAATCAAGGATGGTGCTTTCGGGGTCAAGAATCCTTATGGCCACCTTCTCGCCGAATGTCGTAGGCAGAGTTGAAACCCTGAAGTCAATCTCTCGGCCTTCAACTTTTGCCGAAAAACGGCCGTCTTGGGGCTTTCTTTTTTCGTCCAGTTTCATGTTGGTCATTATTTTCATTCTGGAGACTATAGATTCGTGCATACTCAAAGGCAGAAGCAGGCTTGTGTAAAGAATGCCGTCAACCCTGAACCTGACTCTAAGCTTATCTTTGGCCGGCTCAATATGAATATCGGATGCCCGTCCTTCCGTGGCGTGTTTTATAATGACCGCGACCATCTTGGTGACCGGAGCCTCTTCGACGAAAGTCCCCTCGCGCAGCATTTCGCGCGCGGTTGATGTGGGTTTTTCTTCCTGTAATGCCAGCTCAAACTCCGAAAGAACCTTGGTCACTTCTCCCCCAAGGCTTTTATATTCTTCAAGAATTGCTTGAAGGTCTTTGCCCGATATCGCATATATTTTAAAAGGGGCCCCTGTTTTGGAAGAAATAAATTTAAGCGCCTCCCTTGCTTCAACATCCGCGGGATCAACCATACCGACGCTCAAAGCCCCGTCTTTGAGTTCTAGCGGAGCAAGTTGGTAGTGGCGGGCCGATTCTTCGGGAATATATTTTAAAACTTCAAAACTTACTTTTCGTCCGCCAAGAGAATATGCCGGCACGCCGTAAGTTTCGCTTTTGGCTTTTATTATCTGGTCCTCGGCAATTCCTTCGCCCGACAACAGCGACTCCGGGGACGCGCCGGAAACAGACTCGTTTTTGATTCTTGCGGCCCCTTCCTGGCTTAAAACACCGCCCTCAACCAAACGGTCGATAAAAGATACGTCGGACATCAATTATCTCAAAGGCGCAAATGGGTTTGAGCGCCCCTTTGATTCGGGTAATAATATATTCGGCGTAAAATCCTGCAGGCTCTTATAGGCGGGGTCGTCCAAAACGGCGAGATCAAACTTCAGCTGTTCAAGAGATTCTAAAAGCTTGAGCAGACTTTGCGAACCGACGGCGAGGCCGGATGAAGACGCCAGACTTACGGCGGGTGAAGGAGCGGAAGTAAAAAACCGGTACCACATGAAAGCCGTGCCCAGAACGGCCGCGACTATAAGAACAAGGGAGATAACGGAACGAAAGTTGGTCATATTATTTTTGAAAATAAACCCCTGCTTCTAAACTGAAGTCATAAAAATTGTCCCTGCCGGAAGAAAAAGATATTCTCTTCACATCAATCAGCCTTAAACTTTTTTCAATACGCTGTAAAAAAGCGTAAAAATTTTCGAAGCTGCCGGAAACCGACAAGATCAGCGGCGCTTCCGGGGTTTTTTCTTCGGCGGAGCCCATGTTTATGCTTTTAAGCAGAAGTCCGCTCTCGTTGGTAATATTGGCCATTTGGACCACAAGGGCGCCGGAATTGACGGTTTCGGGAAGAAAGTTTTTTATTTTCTGAAGTTCGCTTGCCGGTATGGAGTTATAGTTGGAAAGCAGCGCGTCGCGGGTTTTACGAAACTGGTTTAACCTAGTTATGACCGATTCATAAGCGTTTTTTTCGATACCCAAAGCCTGTATGTCCAGCCACAAATCCCCGGCCCAAAAGAAAAGGATCGCCACTCCCGCCAGCAACAAAAGAATTGAAATAATTAAACGCATTTTAGTCGGAAACGGGTTTATACGAAATAAGTTCGGCCTCGGGCGTGAATTTTACGCTGAAATTCACAAACCCTTCGGAAGTCAGGGAAAAATTCGAAAATAAAACATCTTTAATCAGACGGCTTTTTTCAAAAACAAGGGACTGCTGTGCAAGCGCGGCGTAGGATTTGGCGGTTCCCGACATTTGCACCGACTTTTTGTCGTAAGAAAAATTACTGAAGCTGGCGTCAAAAATCGTGTTGGCCTTCAAAAAATCAAAAAGCTGCGATAAGGCAACGTGCTTATTCATTGAAATCTTGACCGAGTCAAGAGATTTGGCGGTTGCCTGAAGCTCTAAAATAAGAGAGGGCTCGAATTCGCTCTCGACTTTTTTTAGATCATCGGAAAGCTTCGCGATCCCGGTCTCAAGAAAACCCCGGTAAAAAAACAATCCAAAAGACAGCATGAGCGAGAGTATGAAAAAAACCGAAGAAAGACCCATAAGCCACCCCAAGCCTTTGCTTGAATAAATTTGCTTTACTGCTTCCGTTTTTGGAATAAATGACGATATTTCCGGCATATGTTTATTTTAACCCGCGAATCCCTAATCCGATAGAGTTGGCAAAAACCGGCCCCGCCTCTCTCACCGCCGGCTGAACCAAGAGCGGATACTCCAGGCGGTTAAACGGCTGGCCCAGCGATGTCTCGAGTCCCAGGCGCTGGGCCGTTTTCTCGGCCAAGCCCCTCATGGCCCCTCCTCCTCCATAGAGTATCACCCGGCTTACCGACCTGCCCGACTTCCGCCGGTAGTCCGTTAGCAGGCGTCCGGCCTCCCCTAAAAAGTTATCCACATGAGGCTCAAGAACGCTTTTGAGTTCCTGGTGCTCGGGATTCGGCGAAAGGCCAATAGCCCGTTTCATTTCTTCGGCCCGGGCAAAATCTATGCCAAGAGCTCCGGAGACCGCGTCGGTCATGGACTGCGCTCCGCGCTCGTACACGAATACCGCGCGCACTATTCCATAGTCTACGACGGTCATCTTAACAGAGGATGCGCCGACATCGATTAAAAGAATGGGCGCCAAGTCGTTTCCCACAAGAACGCGGGCCGCGCTGAATATTTCTATTTCAAAAGCCGAAATTTTAATGCCCGCTTCCGACATAAAAGACCGGTACTTTTCTATTACTTCGTTATGAATCGCGACCAAAAGCACCGACATGACTTTTCTTTTTTTGCTTAAAGAGTCCTCCTCGTTGGCCTCCTCTCCGGCTTTAAATGTCTCCGGTATGATCCACCAGTCTATCAGCACTTCCGAAAGAGGGACGGGGATATATTTGCGCGCTTCAAACTTTATGGCTTCTCCCATTTCTTTTTCGCTCATAAGGGGCATCTCGATTGTGGTAACGAAACTGGAGCGGACCGGCACTCCGACAATTGCCTCCCTGGATTTTGCCGACGTTTCGCGAAGCAGATCTTTGACTGCTTCGGCGGCTTTTGCCTCAACGATCCTCGTAACTCTCCCAACTTCGGCTCCGCCGTAAGGCCCAATAGCCAGTTCGCCGTAATTCATGAGGGATGCCCGCTCCTGACGCTTCCGAAGTTCCACCAGCTTTATTGAAGAAGAACCGAAATCAATACCCAAAACGCTTTCAGCCCCTTTTTTCCAGGGCCAAAAGCTGGTCGGAAGCTTCAAGTTCTTGAAAAACGATAAATCCGGCATGCATCATGTAGGCTTTGCCTACTTTATTATATCATAGGATAATTTTAGATAATGCACTCGTTTATCCACAAACACCTGAATGCCTTGGCCGATATTTTTTATCCGAAAACATGTTTTGGATGCTCAAAACACGGTAAATATCTCTGCGATTCATGCAGGCAAGATGTCATTGAACCCGACATAAATTATCCGAAAAACGCCGATTTTGTCCTGACATCCGCTTCATACCGCCATCCGGCGATGAAAAAGGCTTTGCGCAAGCTAAAATATGATTCGGCATCAGACA
Source organism: Candidatus Niyogibacteria bacterium RIFCSPLOWO2_01_FULL_45_48 (assembly GCA_001819395.1). Lineage (GTDB taxonomy): Bacteria > Patescibacteriota > Minisyncoccia > HO2-45-28 > HO2-45-28 > HO2-45-28. The sequence continues at coordinate 5,258 of MHMQ01000034.1, read as the reverse complement.
TTGCGGGAGAACTTGCGGCCATTTTGGCCAAAGATTTAGCGCCGTATTTAAAATACGCCCAAGCTCCAATAATCACAGCAATCCCAATGACCGAAAAAAGAAGAAGGACGCGCGGGTTCAACCAGGCCGAGCTTTTGGGCCAAAAGCTGGCCGAAAATCTTGCTTTGGAATACCGCCCGATGCTGGTAAAAACACACGAAACGAAACCCCAGGCCGAGATTGAAAATAAAAAAGAAAGGCTTGAAAACGTTAAAAATGTTTTTGCGCTGAAAAAAGATGCCCGTGTTCCGCCGTTCGCCGTAATCGTTGATGATATTTATACCACCGGCGCGACAATGAACGAGGCCGCGAGTGTTTTAAAAAAATCCGGTGTCAAAAAAATAATCTGCGCAGCTGTCGCGAGGTAAAACAAAAAACACGAAGATTTTGGGTCTTCGTGCTAAATTTGTTTACTTGTTTGCCGGCACGAATTTGGTGCCGGCGGGACAATCTTCTTTTTTATCAACAAAGAAATTTCCCACCAAAGATTCTAGTTTGATTGTAATTTCGGTAAGTTCTTTTTTAAGTTCCGACTTTGTTTTTTCGTCAATCTCTTTTCCGTTATTTTTCGCTATTCTTAAAATGCCTTCCACTATTTTATCAAAGTCGGCAAAAACATTTGATTTTAAGAAACATTTCGGGGTTCTGCCTTCATGATCAGCCAAAGCGGGTGGGCTAAATAAAAACGCCGAGACCAAAATGACAGCCAAAATTCGCGCCATCTTCATTCCTCGCCCCCCTTCTTCTCTAATCCGCCTCCTGCCTCTGTTTTGAGGGTATCAAACACAGAATTTTTGTCAACAAAGTAAAGAAATGTCCGAGAACATGGCAAGAGAATATCCACACACATATTCACATATTCAGTAAAACATATCCAGCAAACACCCAAAAAGGTCAGATGTTTCTGCTTTAGCAGAAACATCTGACCTTTTGTTTGCGCTTAAAAAAACAAAAATCAGTAAAGTTTAAATTTCTTTTTGAGTTCCGCTTCGTTGGTAATATATTTTGCTTTTATGTACCGCACATATTTCCCGACTTCAAAAAATTCAGCCACAAAATCAATCTCATCTTCGCATTCATAAGGAGACACAAAAACACTTCTTTGAAACTCCAACAGGCCCAACTCTTTGACTTTTTTGCGAAATGCCTCTCTCGCCGGCTTATTTTTTTCTGGAATATCATAAATAATAATATGCCAATCTCCCTTCCAAACCTTTGGTTTTTTGATTTGCATATTTTCAAACTCATATTTAAGAACTCTTTTTCGGCCGTTTTCCGTAAGAATAATCGTGGTCGTGCCGTCATTATTATCTCTAAAATCAACCAGCCTGTCCTCGTAAAACTCGCGAATTCTTTCCCAAAGATGCCGTCTATTGATTTCTTTCCAGTCATGCGCGCAGACCTTTAATATTCTAAAATATCCGTTTGGTGAACGAGAAAAACCAAGCGCAAGACCCGTTGCCAGCAGCAACAAAATTCTTTGCTTTAAAATTTTCTTATTAGCCATGAATTTATAACCTTATATTTATTATACTCTCATGTTATGCTCTAATGTAAATGGTCAGATAATCAAGCGATAGCAGAAATATCTGACCTTTTGTTAAAACAATAAACCATTAAAACCGTGGGTAGAACAACGAAAAAAAATAAATAAAATGGTCAGATAAAGTTGCTATCGCTTATTTATCTGACCATTTTAAAAGGAGCCGGAAAGGAAGGAGGGTCGTCATGAAGGTGGTATTTGAGTTTCCCGACCATGCCGATTATCCCGTGCACGGTCTTTCAAAAGAAGAATGGGAAGAAAGGGTTTTGGAAGCGTTCAAAAAGGTACGATGTGGACTGGGTTCTGCAAAAAACTACATAAGTTATTTTTCTTTAAAATTAATTTTTGGACACGAATCTTTCTATTTGAGCTTCTCCGTAAAGTGGAATCGTCCATGGGAAACAACAGGAAAAGAGGTGGAGATATTAAATTCGGTGAGTTTGGAAAGCTCTGAAATGGCTGCTCGCGAAATGCTTAACAACATACTTTGCAAAATAAGAGAAGATGCGGCAAAGGTCGGCGACATGGTCGCCGAATTACAAAAAGCAATTGGCGCGGAAAAACAATAAATAAAAAATCGCTCCGACGAGCGTCGGAGCTTTTTTCTTGTGCCATTTTTAATTATGTTAATCCGCCCAAATTCCTATCAACAAAAACAACAAGATCACCCACAGCGCAACCTGTATAATCCCCAATAACCACACGCCAAGTCCGAGAAGAACTAAATTCTGCCAAAACCCTTCGGGCGAAAGAAGGTACTTTACGAGCAGATATATCCATATCGGCATGTGCACCAAAACCACCGCGATAGAAGAAAAATAAAATTTTACAAGATTTTCCACAGCCATTCCTCCATTCGTTTGTCTGACAAGAGTATAAATCCGCTGACGGCAAAGGTCAAGACACCCCCTTCTTTTAAGCGTTATCCAAAAGTGAATGTAAACACGCGCAGACCATGGCTTTCAATAATAATTTCAAGCGTGTGCTCTTCTGAATCAAGACCCGCCGCCAAAGTATAAAGCTGGTCCTTTTGTATAGTTACAAATCCATTCTCATCAACATCCTTGCCGGGCGTTTGAATGGCTCGCCCGTCAATAAAAATCTTGGCGCGTACAGCGTATTCGGCGCTTGCAACCATATAAACGTATTGGGCTTTATAACGGAAAATTATTTTTGCCGGCCCTTTATTTTCGGCGTATTCATTTGTAATGTCCCATTGCCCGCCAAGGTAGAGTGTGTTTGGGGAAATGTTTTTCGGTTCGGTAAAGCTTTGTACTCCGCGCCTTCCGGCGGTGCCGTTTCCAAGAAGTTCGTTACGAGACGCTCCGAAATAAATTTCCGGCGAGCCGGCATTGGTTCGGAGCGTCGCCCCGATTTTTTCGGGAGAAACAATTTCTCCCCCAACATCTTCACCAATGCCGAGGCGCGCGGTCATTTGGCGGCAAATTCTTTAACCCAGATTTTCCGTCAAAAAGCTCTTGAAATGTAGCGCAAAATAAGGGAATTTGACCGCTACTTTCTAAAACTACTGGCGGTGACGATTGGCGGAACTTTGAACCGATTTCACATCCCAGAACAATAGTTTCTTTCAATCGTATAGATAGAATTGTGCGGGCATTACGAAGAATTCACAAAGAAAATCCGGCCTCGTTTGACGTTCCGGCCTTTGCACAAAAAGTTTACTAAGATTGCACTTCCCTCTGTATCTATAGTTTGAGAGAGAAAACAATAGACATCGGCAGGAGTGCGGCAACAATTTGGAGCGCCAGAATAAACAGTACCTGTTTTGGTGCACGCGGCAACCATTTGACGGCGAAAAATCCGACCGCGAGCGGTTCAAACACAAGCCACAGCTGGAAAAGATGCGCCGCCGTTCCCTCATCTTCATTTCGGACAATACCAAAGATACTGATGCAAATAACCAGATACGCAAAAAAGATAAGCGGAATTGCTATTGGAATCCAGGCGCTCGGTTTTTTTATTATTGAGTTCATGAATTTATTTTTTGGGCATCTGTCATTAAAATACTTTATCACCCTGAAAATAAATAAGCCACCTAGCTGGTTCATTGCCGGCTCATTTACAACATCCTTACAAACTTGAGTTTGTAAGGATGTTGTTTGACAGATATTTCATTTCCCAACTGGCGGGGGCACTGCGATTCGAACTAGTTCGGTCGTCCTATTGCCATCGGCAGAAAAAGTGTCTAAAAATCTTAATTTTTTATTCCGCAGCGCGATAGGATTCGAAAGAATTTACGCTAGGACATTCCCGATCTTCGTTTTGAGCTCTCTTTCGAGCTCTTCGGGAGTATCTGTTCCGATGCGATACACCTTCCGATTTTTTAGAGAAATTTCCACGGCATCAAACCCGGAAACATTGTAGATCCACATATACGGCCAAAACCACACCCTGATACCCCAGCCATAATACCAGTGGTTTTTCACGGCTTTAACCGATATAATTTCGGCAAGGGAAAATTTCTTTCTGAAAATGCCGTAGCCGAATTTGATCCGAATAAATTGTTCGTCAACGGATGTTGTCAGCGTTACAAACGATGCGAGAAAAAACAGAATTAATACCATTATGGCGGTAACGGCAAAATTTGTTCCGGAGTCAACCGAAGGAGGCTCGGCCCGGGCTGTAATCTGAAGCCACGCAAAAAAAACCAGCACGGCCAGTGTAATAACCAGCATCGGGTATCCTATTTGCGTATGTTTATAGAGGGCCATAGATGGCGATTTAGGTTTTTCTTTTAGAATCAGCCCAAAGCGACAATACGCCCAAAGCCAAAAAGAATACCACTTCTATCCAGTGCTGTTTTTGAAACGCCTCAAAAAGAGCCATTCCAAAAAATATTATGAATACTGTAAGATTAACGAATTTATATTTCCCCATATTTATATTTTAACAAACTTTTCTTTAGCAACGAATCTCTTTCATCGAGCGTCACGGTCTCGCTAACGTCATCAGTGAGTCGGTTTTCGATAGCGAAAATCGTCTGCGGAGGCGAGAGCCCTTCGCCCTGCTCAGGATCTTCGCTGCGCTTCGAGATTCGAACCTCTGTGGGGCTTTTTAAACCCCGACGGTTTAGCAAACCGTTTCTGTTGTTTTGACCGCTACTTGGTCAAAACCCTGGGCGCTTTTATAGACACAAGGCGGAGGCGAGAGGATTCGAACCTCTGTGGGGCTTTTTAGACCCCGACGGTTTAGCAAACCGTTCCGTTAAGCCTCTCCGGCACGCCTCCGCCTTGTGTCCAATGCAATGTGCGCCCCTGAAAAGCAAAGCAATTTGCTTTTCACCCTCTTCGGCACGCCTCCGTAAAATTTCAGTTCTTGTTTATTCTATGTTTTTTAAACGATTTTATCAATATTAAAATTTAGCAAGAAAAAACAATGTGGTTGTAAGCTGTTGAGCCATTATACAAATTTGACTTTTTCAATAAAAAATGCTAATATTATTGCGGTTTGAAAAGCGCTGAAACCGACCAAAAACCCGTTCACAAAGCGCGTTAATCTCGTGCGACACAGGAGGATTGAAATGAAATTCGTCCCGGTCATTGAAAGCGCCCTTTATAACCCTCGCGTGGCAAGTAAACCGTTTTGGCGCTCGTCCAATCCGGCCGAGTGTCTCAAACTGCTTTTGGCGATATGCCGTTCGGGTATGCGTTTCTGC
>MHMQ01000033.1:45663-48798 GCA_001819395.1 Candidatus Niyogibacteria bacterium RIFCSPLOWO2_01_FULL_45_48 | reverse complement strand
GCGTGAAGCGCGAAATCCGAGGACGGGAGAAGCGGTCCATGTGCCCGCGATGAAGGCCCCCAAATTCAGAGCCGGAAAAGGGCTGAAAGAGGCAGTGAGATAATTCTGCTGGACATGAAAAAATCCCTGGCCTGTGCCGGGGATTTTTACTTATAACCCAAAATTGTTTTGCTGTTTAACGCCCTAGTAAAACAAGTCAGCAATTTTTTGGTTTGATATAGGTCGTCGAAAGCTCCAAGCTGGTACGGCGAATGCATATAGCGAATCGGTATTAAAACTTCGCCAACCGGAATTCCTAGGCCGGCAATCGCAAGATAAGAGGCCTCGGTAACAGCGCCCTCGGAACGGGCGACGGCTCCGATACGATGTGGAATATTGAATTTTTTAGCAATCTTTTTTAAAAGATCCGATACGGTCGGGTTGATAGAAAGACCGCGGCGCAAAACCGGCCCTTCTTCCAATTTGACGTTGCCGTAATAGTCCCTGTCCAGATCGTCAAAGGCCGGGTAGTCGCACGCCTCTTCGGTGTCAATAATAATTCCGACATCCGGTTTTATAACTTCCGCCGCGATTTTCACAGGCATCGTATCGCTTGATTCTTCCTGAACAGTTGAAACAATCCAGACTTCAGCCTTAAGACGATCCCGAGTTTTGTAAAGAGTTTTTAACATCTCAACCAGAACATAAACACCGGCGCGGTTATCAAGATTGCGTCCATAATAGAAACCGGCGTTAAGTTTGTGATAACCCGAAGAAAAAATCACCGGACAACCCTCTTCAATGCCCCTTTGCCGTATTTCAATGCCGTTTTTCACGCCAATATCAATCCAGTATTCATGAATTTTGCGCGCGTCGGAATCTTCCTGCTTAAAAATTATTCCTTCCAGGTGCGTGGCCCAGCGACCAATTACTCCGCGTATAAGTTCATTTTTTAGGTTTATGATCCACACTTCCCGCCCAGGCACCAAAGAAAGATCAATACCCTCATCGTTTTTCAAAAAAATAAAACCGTTTTCGGCAATACTGCCGACAACCATACGAACCTCGTCAGAATGAGCCGAAAACATTATTTTAGGCAAGCCGCCTTTGTTTAGAACCGCCGCGCAATTACCAAGCGCCCTGTCAAGCACGACAACTTCGTCCGCGTAAGGCTTAACCAGCGACATCCATTTTTGCTGGAAAAGCCATTCCGACCCCGAGGGAGCCGGCAGCTCTATCAGCTGTTTGAGCAGGGTTTCGTTGACCCTTCCCATGGCACCCTCCAGATTTTTAAGAAACTTCGCCAAGTCCAATATAACACACCTGAAGACCGCCGCCAGTTGACTTAACCGAGAAAAATAGGCGCGTTTAACAATAACAAAACCCCCGATGAATGTCGGGGGTTTTGTTAATAATTCTTGTAAAAAGCCGACCTTTTTAAGCCTATATTAATAGAACACGCCGCGCTTCAAGTTGGTTTCTTCCCTAAAAATACGGAGCTGTATGAATGCCGACAGAACATTTCTAAATGCCAGAATAACGGCCATCGTGGCTCCGACCAGCGACAACTGAACCACGAATTTGGTGTTTATGGCGGCCTCCGAAACATAAAGCAAAAGCGCTGATGGGTTTGCCAGCAGCATCCTTGTGGAGTTATCTATAACCACCTCCACGAAAGTATATTTGCCGACAAGATACAGAAACGCCGCAAACACCGCGGCTTCGACGAATACATACGGAAACACGCTCCTGAAAAACCAGATCGCGTAAACCCTTTTCATCACCTGATTTTGTATTTTTGTAACCATGTTACTAGTTATATAAATTATCGTTTAATATCTTTTTAAAAAGCCTTTTGGCTCTGAAAAGTTTCATTTTTAAAGCCGCCGTAGTCATTTTTTCTTCCGTGGCTATATCCCTGTACGATTTGTCCTGAATGTAATACGAGGTTAGAAGTTTTTGCGATTCGGCCGGCAGTTTGGATATGGCATCGGCCACAATCATTTTGGCATCGGCAGCCGCGACCAGATTTTCGTTGCTTTCGAGGGTCTCTTCATACATGAGGGCGTCCGAAAATTCAACACCGCGTCTTTTTTTAAGCTGGTGGTATTTGTTGATGGCCGTATTTACCAGAATTTTGTAAGCCCAGCTTTTGAACTGTATGCCCGGCCTTTTCTTGAATTTGTTGGCGTTAAAGTAAATTTTAGTAAACGCGTCCTGAACAACGTCTTCGGCGTCTTCCTCACGATACACCACGCTTTTGGCCTTTCGCAAAAACGCCTTTTCGTATCTGGCCATCAAAACCCTGAAAAGGGCGGGTTTTTCAAGGGAAGCAAAAAGAACTTCTTCGTCTTTTAAGCTGCCGAAATCTTCGTCAATGTTCATTTATTAAGGCTTTTTATTGCTTATAACCCTCCTATTAATTTATAACAGCGCCATAAGTTATATCGTTTCGGTGCGGGCAGGGAGAATCGAACTCCCATCTACTGCTTGGAAGGCAGTCATTCTGCCACTAAACTATGCCCGCGAATATATTAAATAATACACAAAAAGGCTATAATTACAAAAGATTTAAGGTGTGGCTGGAGACGACTCCCGTGGAACACGACCTACGAAAAGAATACGAGGAATTATGTCTTGCCGAGATCGGGGCGCTAAAAAATGACTTTAAAATAGTAAAAGAGCGCGAAGACAAACTGCACCGAGGAGGCAGAAGCGATAAAATTTTATATTATTCAGATGGCATAACAAGGCTGGAGTGGATTTTAGAAGCGCTGAAGCTGGTTTTGTTCCTTGCCGAAGCCCGAGACCTCAAAAAAGAGGCCGAAACCGAACTAAAAAAATACCACACGGCGCGCTTAAAACTTCTGGACCAATGGCTTAACGATCCGTCCCAGGAACACTGGCAACATGAATTTGAAGAGGAGATTAAGAGTTTCAGGGCCTCGGAACAGTATAATTTTCTTAAGTATCCATCCGAGGCGGACTTCGCAAACGTCTGGAAGTGGAGCGAGCTTCCGGAACATCCATTCGTAACGGCTCTTCGCAAAACAGAAGACGGGCTTTCGTTTTATATATTTTTCTGCCGTATGCGCTATCCGTTTAGGAACCTGGCTTGGTTCATCAAAGAGTCGCTCTTAAATTTTTTCAAAAAAT
>MHMQ01000033.1:0-45635 GCA_001819395.1 Candidatus Niyogibacteria bacterium RIFCSPLOWO2_01_FULL_45_48 | reverse complement strand
CTGCGGGGTGATTTTAACGACCAAAAGCTAAACAAACAAGGTCAACCAATGGTCGGGGTTAAATTATTGACCCTCACCGGCAGACTGCTCAGCGCCTCCTTCGGCATGAGCTTCCGCCATGTGCTGATCCATATCTTCAACCTCGGTGTTGCACTTTGGACAATTAGCCATAAAAGTAATTAGTTAAGCTGACAAAAAAAGAACACCGACCTTTGTACGCACACCATACCATATGCAATGCAAAAAAGCAAGTCTATACAATAAAAACCATAATGTGTCAATACCAAAAAACAAAGCAAGGACAACAAAAACAACCTGTTAATAAAGAGTTAATTTTATGTAAATAAACTGTGTCGGGGTGCCGAGAATCGAACTCGGTCTACCTGCTCCCAAAGCAGGCGTACTACCGGTATACTACACCCCGCTAATCCCACTCTCCCAAACCTCCCAAACTTAGTTTGGGTAGATTACAAGCCAATATCCTCGGTAATTCTAATCGTAGCTTTTTTGGCCTCAAAATCAAGAAAAACAGCCGCGACATCAACCTGCCACTCGGTTTCATCATCAACATTTTTTTCTATCAAATATGTCTGTATCGCGCGCGAAAGCCGTTTTAATTTCCACGGATGCACATTTTCTTCCGGATCATAATTCTCCAAACTGTTCCACATGAAACTTTCCAATTCTTTCGTTTTAACTTCAACAAAATGAATAACCCCGTCTTTTTTAGCCACCATATCTATTTCGCCCCATTTTTTAAGATAATTTCTATCTAGAATATCATACCCTTGTTTCACAAGATGTTTCACACAAAAATCTTCCCCCGTATTCCCCAACTTTCTCTTTTCAGAAATCATTTTCCAGTTTTCCCAAACTTAGTTTAGGTGCGTCATAAAATGTTTAACGTGAAACTTCTTCAAGATCACCGTCTTTATACTGTTCAACAAAAAGTTTATACTCATCATTATTATTAAATTGAGACAAAACAATGTCTGTTTTTAATAAACGGCCCCACCTGTTTTTTATTGCATAATCCTGATAACTCGACCAAGGATATAAATACTCTTTGCCGGACCATTCTTTTGTATCCTTTGGATTAAGATGAACATAGCACGAAACGCTAAGCAAATACTCGTTATCTTGTAAGTGTTTGGAGTTAAAGTTTCTCTCAAACAGGTGGCCGCGCCGATCGTGTTTAATATTGTAATATTTTGCATAGCTGACTTGAGATTTGTGCATAAATCTGGAGATATTTCCTTCTTCTCTTTCGCCTAAAACCAGGTGTGCGTGAGTAGGATTGCAACAAAAACCAACAATATCTACCATTTCTTCCCCCACGTCGACATCGCCATCCCTTATATCCCAAACTAAGTTTAGGTAGTTTGAGCCTTCTATTCTTGGAACCGACTTGGTTCCGTTGGCAGCAAAAAGGGTAGTGATGAATCTTTCATAATCCTCTGTGTTATTGAATAAATTTCTGCCCTCAATAGCATGAATATAAACATGATAAAATTCTCCTTTAATAAATTGGTGATTTCTCATAAATGTTTCATATGAAACAAAGTAATTATACTACCCAAACTAAGTTTGGGTCAAATTGAAGACATAAAACAGTTATAATGGACATAAAAATGAGTCATGTTGTCTGTCCAATAGCGCATATGTCCGTTACAGCCGTCCCCAAACTAAGTTTGAGTAGTAATAAAAACAGGTTTGTAAAACGTGAAACTGGCCAGAAACCACAAAATCAATAAGATAATTATACACAAGCTTGTTTTGGTTTATCTGTGTATAATAAAATTATTGAGCGCTAAAAAGCTTAGGTTTATTGAGTTTTTGATTATCGGAGTACTCTTGGGAATAATAGAGGACTTAATTGCTATTTTCTTCGCAACTGACGCTAAAATAGATTTGGGGGTCATTTGGGTCGCTTTTATTGTCGCCCTGCCTTTCGCCGTGTTTAGCGAACTGGTAGTTGACCATCCCAGGTTTTGGGAGTTATTTTTTAAGAAGAAAACGGCGGACTAATAATAAAAACAATGGAGGAGATTCGGGAAAATAATAACAACGAAACAATGAGCCAGAAGAAAAATGTTCCGGCTTTGATGATTGTGGCTGTTATTGCGGTTGCCGGTGTAGCGTTGTATTACTTTTTCCTGTATCAGCCCAAAGAGTCTCAGTACCAAACCTTTAGTTTTGTTTCCGGAGATGTTGTTGGAAAGGACGACGCTTTAAGAACAATAACCATAGCTTCGGCCGAGGACCAGCTTATACCGCCCGGAATAAGAAAAACATTTTATATAGCCGACGAAGCCATTATTCAGAGGATAATACAGCCGGAGACCGAAAACCAAAGCCGGGCCGCGATGTTTAAAAAGGCCGATTTCGATAATATTCAAATAGGAGACGGCGTTGTTATACAAGGAGAGTTTACAACGGACACGACCGTTCAGGAAAAAATGGCCACTGCCGTCAGTATATTGCCGGAAAAACCGGCAATAATTTACGGGGAGCAGGTCGTTGGAGACGTGCCGGATATTTTTAAGGCTACGTTCAGCGGGGTTGTGACCGAAAAGGACGGCGACTATATAATCGTGAGCGCAAACGACGCGATCACGAGAACCGGACAAAACTACGCGCCGGAAGGAAAATATCTCCCCAAGGGAGCGTTGCGCAAAGTCCTTATTACCGGCAAAACCAAGATCACCAAGATCGCATCCTCCGAAAAAGCCGCCCCTGAAGACATCAGCGTGGGCGCCCAGGTCGTTGTGGGCAGTAAAGATTTCGTAAACATTATCGAAAATACTTCTTTTGAGGCCGCAAGCATCGCTATTGTAGAGATAAATTAAACAAGAACATGAAAAAAATCTACCTTATACTTATACCTCTAGCACTTGCGGCCGCTTTCGGGATGGCCCAGGCACAAACTTCCGTCTCGATTCCCGCCATAACAACCACAATCCAGCCGCTTTACAGTGGTCCAGGAACGGCCACCATTGACCTTCGCTCTTACCCGGAAGTGATCATCCCCGCAAGCACTCGGTTGAGTTACTATTCTTACTCGTTGTATGAGGATGGCGGCAATCTGGCCGCCGCGGGCTTTGGAAGTCCTCCTTTCTTCAACATGAACTTCGCGGGAACTCTGCTCAACAGCAGATGCGGGGACGATGGCGGGACGCCCTATTGGTGCTTCATATCCATCAACGGCGTCAGCTATCAAAATAAAATCCTGACAATAAACTACCAATGGAGGCACACCAAAGGCGGTGGAGTTGACGATAGATTTGCAAGCGGAATGAAACTTCAATTCACGTTCCCGGGCGGCAACTACCAGCAAGTCGTTCAACCGCCCACCCTTACCTTCACTGCCGACAACACGAATATTCCATATGGCGGCGCAACCACGCTTCGCTGGTCGTCGGCCAACACCGTTTCGCCTTGCGTCGCCTCCGGAGACTGGTCGGGGACTAAACCCATAGCCGGCGCAGAAAACACCGGAACGCTGACTTCAAATAAAAACTACATACTGACTTGTCTTGCGCAAGATGGAACAAGCGCCCCCGCAATAAAAACCGTAAACATAAATGTTGCGCCTCCTGTCCCGCCGTCTGTTTCATTATCTGCAAGTCGCACTGACATCCGATTGGGCGAATCTTCAACTCTTTCTTGGGATGTAACCGGAACCAATGTCTCCTGTTCGGCTTCCGGCGCTTGGTCTGGCGGAAAATCAACAACCGGCTCGCAAAGCGTAACGCCTCCGAGCGTTGGCAACCACACTTATACACTAGGTTGTTCCGGCCCCGGCGGAAATGACTCTAAGTCCAGAACCATAACCGTTTCCGACCCGTTGCCCTCGGCCGACATTAAGGCCAGCGGCTCCGACGGGCCGATTAGTATTGGCTATTACCAATCGGAAACCATTTCCTGGACATCTGTCTATGCGCCCCAACTCGGTTCGCAATTTCCTCAATACAGCGGTTCGTGTTCCGTTTCCAAAGACGGAACATTGTTCGCTCCAGGAACATCAGGCAATCAATCAACCGGCCCGCTTCAATCCTCGCAAACATATTCAATTTCCTGCACGGGCGCGCTCGGCTCGGCCTCGGATTCGGTAAGGGTCAATGTCGCCGCTCCAACGCTGTCGGTCGCGCTTTCGGCAAACCCGCTACCGCCTCCGGGAACAGCCTCAAGTTACACCACCACACTTACGGCAAACACGAGCGGAACGGCGATTGGGAAAATAAATTATTCCTTGTGGTGGAGCTGTCCGAACCCGACAGACCACGTTAACGTTGCCGAAAACGATAACCGCTGCGGCCCACTGCCTTCTTCGGCATCAACGCCCTCAGGAACCTGCAGTGAAAACTCAAACGGGGTTAAATGCGAGGCGGTAAATTCGCCCTCGCTTTCGCGTCCGCATACTTTCACCTGCTCTGCCGGCGGCGGAACATGCAATTTCAGGCCAAAAGTAATAACGGAGCGCGACAGCTTGTCGGCAACAAATGCCATAGGCACTCCTCTTTTAACAATTCTTGAACCCCCTCGATATTTCACCCTCTCAAAAAGCGGAAATCTTGAGGCCGGAGTTTCGGTAAATCCGCTTGCGGAGTCAAACAAAATCCAGATAACCGTAAACCCGCTCAATCTCTTTGATGCCAACGTTGGTCTTTCAGTCGAACCCGCCGGCATGCCAGCAGGCGGAACGGCTTATTTCGGAACAAGCGGAGCGTCAACGGCAAATCTTTCAGCGCCTTACCCCAAAACAGTTGATTTCTGGGTGACTATACCAAGGACAACCGCGACTGGCGGATACACGATAAGAATCCGAGGGACCGGCGGAGGAGTTTCGGACACAGTAAATATTCCGCTCAATGTAATCGAGCGCCTCCCGGAATTCAGGGAGATATAAAATTTAATTTTGGACCTAGGCAGAATCGAACTGCCGTCTCCACAATGCGAATGTGGCGTCGTACCACTAGACCATAGGCCCAAACAAAATAACTCTATCAAAGTTGGGACATTTTTAAAAGACGTGTCATAATATAAACATGAAAAACAAATATATTTTATGGATTCTGATAGCGGTGATAATCGCCGGCATAGGTTATTGGTACTGGTACGAGAACGTGCGGATAATCAAAATCAGCCGAGGAACGCCCAGAGGAACTGTAACCGAAATGAAATATATAATAATGAAACATTTCGGCCTGGACAAAAAACACGGTTTGGATATTGATTTTCCGGTGTTTGATCCGGGAGAGCTGGAAAGGAGGTTTTTCAGCGGAGAAACCGGGGGTCTTGGAGGAATGTCGCCTCTGGTGGCATCCAAAGCAAATCTTGAAGATAAAAAGGTTAGAATTCTTTCGGCTGAGCTTCAAATGAACTACTATATTGCGGTAAGAAACGATTCAAACATACGAACGCTTGAAGACTTAAAAGGAAAAAGGGTGGGGGTGTTGCCAAAAGCCACGGCCGCCTACAGCTCGCTTGCCCTCATCCTGCTGCACGTCGGGATAAATCCGGACACCGACTTGAGTCTTACCTTCGGCCCGATACCGGAAATGGTTAAACTGGTGCGAGAAGGACGGGCTGACGCGGCAATGGTTTCGTATCCGACGGCGGCCTCGCTTTTTGCAAGCGGGGAGTTTAGATTTGTGGCCGATCTTGAAAAAATTTGGGAAGAAAGCCACAACACGAGCCATCCGTTCGTGGTAATGGTCGCTTTTGAAGACTGGCTTCGCGTCAAAGAAAATAGGAGAACAGTCAAAAGATTCGTAGAGGCCAGCAACGAAACAGCACAGCTTATAAAAGATACGCCGGAACTCCTAACCGACGAGTCAATCCCGGGCATCAAAGAGTTTCTGGAAAAAAACGGCCTTAATTCCGAGGAAACCAAAAAACTGCTGCGCGAAAACGCTCCGGAGTTTATTTATTCGGAATGGGGAGAAAAAGAGGTTGAAGCGGTGGGAGTACTTTTGTCCCACGCTAAAGAGGAGAGCCTTCTGCCGGCCGACGCCCCAGATGACATAATAATCGGGCCGAGCGAACTATAGAGCGCGCCGGCCAATCACCATAAACCATCTGTTCCATTTATTCCATCTGGCAATAAAATCTTTTTCTTTTATCTCAAAATTTTTTCCTGACAAGGGATCGTTTAAAACAACACAACCGCGGCCAACTCCAGCAAGAACCGAGTAATGGTCTTCTTCCGAAGACGGCTCAACAAAAATGACTATTGCTATATTGCCGGTGTTTAAAAATTTTTTAACTTCGTCCAAATTTTTTCCAAAAAATCCCCTGGCCGAAAGGCCGAACCCTCTTGCTGTCTTTATCATGTCCCGCCTTAAGGTTCCCCGCTTTTCGTTTGTTTTAAGGAGCCCGGCGAGTTTTTTCTGGCTTACTTTTTTACCGAAAAATTCCAGAGCCATTTTCAAAGCGGCCGGTCCGCAAAAATAATCCGTTTCCTGGCGATAATAGGGTATTTTTAATTTTTTCATGTCGGGATGCTGGGAATCGAACCCAGTCTTTGCCTCCCTCGGAACCACGGACTTCCGCAGGAAGTCCGGAAATTTTTATTGTCGTTTTACGAATCCTGTCGGGATGCTGGGAATCGAACCCAGTCTTTGCGCACCCGAAGCGCACGTACTGCCGGTATACTACATCCCGACAGGATTCACAAAAACTTGTTTTAAAAATTTCCCCGAAGCGCACGTACTGCCGATATACTGCATCCCGCTTGCCCCGCCATGGCGGGGAAAATTACTTCACATAATATTTCTTTTTTATCTTTCCAACCTCTTCCTCCTCAAATCCGACTTTCTTTTTTTTAGCATCTTCACGCATTTTAGACAACTCGGAGTCCGACACCGCGCATAATTCCTTGGCTTTTCCGGAAAGATAATCCTTATCGTTAAGTTTCGGATCGTCAAGCACATCCTCGAGCAAAACATCCAGAACCGCGCCGACTTTAGGCCCGGCCGGAATTTCGCAAATTTTCATCACCTCGTCACCGTTGAGTTTTAGCATACGCACCGAAATAGGGTCGCGTTGGAGCTTTTCAACCATGAACCGAAAATGGCGAAGCTTGTAGGGTTCGGCCTTGGGTACGCCCGAACCGATACGCTCTGCTATGCGCACGTTTATCAGGTCGTTCATGTCATCGGGCCCGACTTTGGCCAAAAGACGCCTGACCGAGGAATCGGTCACCTCGCCGACGTTGTAATAAAACATATGATAGCGCACGAGCTTGACCACTTTCTCGATCGTTTTTTTAGAAAAACGCAATCTGGACAAAATCTGGGCGGCCATTTTCGCGCCGACCATCTGGTGGTTGTAAAAAGTTGAATCTGGGCCATCGCCTTCCTTGGTTCTAGGCTTGGCCACATCGTGAAGGAGGGATGCGATTCTCAGTTCCAAAGACCAGCCTTCTTTGGCTGCGTAATCCATGGTGCGCACGTTATGTTCCCAGACGGTATAAATGTGGTGCTTGTTTTGTCCCACCATCCAGCCCTCTTCAACTTCCGGCATAACGTATTTTAAAATACCGAGTTCACGCATTAACTCAAAACCCAAAGATGGCCGGCTTGTTTCAAAAATCTTTATGAGCTCGTCTCTGACCCTTTCTTTTGAGACAAATTCCAGAAGGCCCTTTTTGGCCTCAAGCGCGTCTCGTGTTTTGTCTTCAATCGAAAAACCAAGCTCCGCCGCGAATCTCACCGCCCGCATTATTCGCAAAGCATCTTCTTCAAACCTTTCTTTCGGATTGCCAACCGCGCGGATAATTTTATTTTTCAGGTCTTTTTCACCATCAAAAAGATCAACGACCCCCAACTTGGACGTTTCACGTCCAAGTTGGAGCGCAAGAGCGTTTGTCGTGAAATCGCGTCGTTTCAAATCGTCCTCAAGTTTGTCGGCGAATTTCACGGAGTCGGGATGTCGTTTGTCGGAATATTTTTCCTCAACGCGGTATGGTGTTATTTCAACAACGGCCAAAGTCGGATCTTCGGAGGCGGTCTTTACTCCAACTGTTCCGAAATCGTTTTCATAAAAACTGTCCGGAAATATTTTTTGAACCTCTTCCGGCTTCGCGTTCGTCGTTATGTCCCAGTCCTTCGGCTTAACTCCGCGCAACAGGTCCCGCACGCACCCGCCGACAAGATACACCTCGTATCCGGCATTCGCCAGTTCGTCATAAACCTCTTTAATTTCCTTCGGGATTTTCATTGATAAATCGAATGGTCGCCAACTGAGTGGAACCAAATAATATTTTCGGACGCAAACTCAAAAATAATCCTATATTTATAATCAACCGAAAACGACCAATATCTATTCATTCTTCCTGAAAGTTTGTGCGTTCGCAATCTTTTATCAAAAAGATTTTTTCTAAAAATCAGCGTTCTGTTCTCGGCAGCATCCTGAACCTTTACGGGTAATTGTTCATATTCTCGAACAAATTTGCTCGAGTAAAAAATCTTCATGACTACCGAAGGTCTTTCAGAGAACGCAAAATTTTACCCTTTCCCATAGCCAACTCATTATGCGACTCCTCAAGCTCGCGAACCAGCCTGTCTTCCTCGACTTTTTCACGGATAAGTTCTCGAAAATATTCGCTTTTGGAAGAATAGTGGCCCTTTTTAACCCTTTTTTCCACCTCCTGATTCAACTCTTTGGACAACGATATGTTGATTATGTTTCTCATATAAAGCCATTATAATCTGTAATAATTTATATTACAACTACAAGAACCTGACAATTATTTGAAAATAGAATATAATTACGACTATTAAGATATAATAAATTAATATGCTTCAGGAACTTCAAGATTTTGGTTTGTCAGAAAAAGAGGCAAGAGTCTATCTTGCGGCTTTGGAATTGGGGCGTGCGACAGCGGACGAACTGGCCAAACAAGCCAAAGTGAACCGCTCAACAACCTATGTCCAGATTGAAACATTAAAACAAAAGGGACTTATGAGCTCATACGACGAGGACAAAAAAACGTATTTCGCGCCGGAATCTCCCGAATATTTAAAACGGCTTTTTGAAAAACAGGCCGGCGATCTGGAATCAAAACAAAAAGAACTCGAGAAACTTCTGCCTAATCTCACAAAAATGTTTGAGACCGCGGGCGAACGCCCCCGCGTTCGCTTTTTTGAAGGAAAAGAGGGGCTGATTACGATGCGAGGGGAGTTTTTGAAAACCGACTCCAAAAAAATAGAAGCGATTTATTCTTTTGATGCAATTGAGGGTGTATTTTCAAAAAAAGAACGCGAAGAGTATTTAAAAGAGCGGGCTAAAAAGAAAATTTCGGTAAGAGCCATATACACGCGTGCGAGCGGAGAGCGTTTAGAACCGCCGGAGCTAACCGAGTATAAATTTGTGCCGGAAAAAATATTCCCGATAGACGCAGACATTGTAATTTACGAAAATAAAATTGCCATAATGGGCCTAAAAGAAAAATTGATGGGCGTAATTATAGAAAACAACGACATGGCCAATAGCCTGCGTTCAATTTTTAATCTGGCATGGGAGGCGACAGAAAAGTATAAATAAAAAATAAGGGCCGCGCATTCGCACGACCCCAGAAGAATCAACAAAGACTTGCTCACTGATTTTATTGCTTCTTACTTAATAACCGCCGTCGCCGCCTATATTCACTCGGCGTCCCTCCGATTGGCTGTGGAGGGCCGCTTTTCTTGCTTTTTATCTGCTCTATATGTCTCTCTTTGGCTTCTAAAGTGGGTTCTTATTTGACCCGCTTCTTTTGCCACAGAGCAGCCCTCCGATTGAACCATGCGGCCGACCCCATGCCGACCGCTTCATACTTCTGGTTGCATTATAGCAAATAGTTGACACTTTGTCAAGTGAAATTGACAATATTATAAAATTGCTCTCGTTGGCCGACTTTGACAATTTTTATCTAGTCTTAAAAATGGCTTAAATAAGCCGTTTTTTAACATTTCTGACATGAAAATAAACAAAACTTGTCAAGGGGGCTTGACAAATGAACTCATTGGGTGTATAATGCGTTTAGTAACATTGATAGACAGGGGTATACGCATGGGGAATCACAAGCTGGGCATCTTTAATGGGTCTTGACCATAAAACTCTTGAAAGGTGCTCCGGTGTTAGTTTGCGAAGGGAAAAGGCTTCAAATTAGAAAATTCGGCCTGATGTACCGATGCGAACTAAAAGCGGCGTGGGGCCGTACTGGGGAATTAAGTTTCCCCGCCCCGCTTCAGTCCCGCTAGACATTTTTTGTATTACAAGTAAGTAGCGGGGCTGAATCGGAGTTGGGAAGTTCCTTCATTTAATAAAAAAGGGGGTGTCATGCACAACAGAGTCGGTGGTGTGTTTGCTGGCGCGCTTTTCGCCTTATGCGGACTCGGGATCGTGGGCGCGATCCAGCTTGCGGTCCAAAAGGCATCTGAAACCGGCCAGATCATTCACAATTACGGCCCGCTGACGGTGATATTTTACGTCGGCATCCTGGCAATCGTGTTCGGCGTCGGTCTGATTTGGCGCAGTTCGCGTCAGTAAGGCCGAAGCAAAGCAACGTTGGACAACCGAAATTTGGTTGTCCTCCTACCAAAGCCAACTTTGGTTAGAACTCGGTTCTGACCAACAGTGGTTAGAACCGAGTTCTAACCACTGTAAAGAAGCTGGTTTTGGCGGGGGTTCATTTCAAAAACAAAAAACGGGGCGTTCGCGCAAAACATTCGCGCGGGCGCCCTGTTTTTTATTTTTTGATTTTTTAGTATAATCAAAAACATGAATCCGGAAAATAAAAAAATAACATATTTTTATGGAAACGGGTGCCCTTTTTGCGAGGCGATTGCACCTGCGGTTGAAAAGCCGGCTTCCGAGGGCGTTGAGTTTGAAAAATTGGAGGTGTGGGAAGGCACTAAGCACGAAAAAACATACAACGAAACCAATCAGGCGCGTATGGACTCTCTCAAGCGCCATTACGACGCCAACTGCTCGGGCTATATGATCGTGCCGAGTTTTTACGACGCAAAGCAAGACCGCCTCATCTGCAACCCGGGCTCCTACGAAAACCTCAAAGAGTGGGTTTTTTCGGTTCTTAACTTATAAAAGATTTTAATATTTTGAAAAAATAAATTTTCATCCCCGGAGGGATTCGCCTACAAGTAAAATTGTCTTCGTGCGTCCCCGGAGGGATTCGAACCCCCAACAACTGCTTCGAAGGCAGTCGTGATATCCATTTCACCACGGGGACTTGTAATAACCCTATAAATTATAAGTCGTATCGGATTTTCGCTCAATCGCGAGAATTCTCGGCTCTTTTTTGTCCTCCAAACTAAAAATAACGCGGATTCTGCCTTTTCGCAGACGAAAAATATTTTTAAGACCCTTAAGTTTTTTCAGGTCGAGTCCCTTAAAATTTTTAACTATAATTTTTCGCAGCAAGAATTCAATTCTCCTTATTTCTTTTTGAGAAAATTTTTTGAGCTCCCTTTCAAAATTTTTCATTATTTACAAAGAGCCGATTCTTTTTAAAAGCTGTTTCGCGGAAATTCCGTCTTTGTAAAAATCGGTGAAATTAACGACGGTTTCCCACGCCCCATCATCCTCGTCGGGCGGCGTTATTTTAAATACCGGCTTAGAACGCTTAACTACAATAAAGGATTTCCCCTTTTCCACCTCCGATATGTAAACATCCGCGTTTTTCCTAAGCTCTTTTAATCCGATGAGTTTATTCATATAAACAAAGTTTATCTTAAGATAAACTTTTGTCAAGTATTGAAAATTATCATAAAATCTGGCTAAATTAAAGCGGGTTTTGGTTTCTTTTAAATAAGGAGTAAGAGCGTGGCCAATTTCATCATCTTCGGCGCGGGACGGCAGGGTTTTGCTTTGGGATATTTTCTCGCCAAACACTACGGCGCGAATCAAATCGCTTTCGTTGACATAGATAAAAAAAGGGCGGCGAAAACAGCCATTGAACTCAAAAAACTTCTCGGTCCTGAATGCAAAACCGCCTTCTTAAACGCCGTGGTGGAAGATTGCGACAACAAGGCAGTAAAACTTGTTTCTCGTTTTAACGTTTTAATAAGCGCTCTTCCTCACAGATTCAACTTGGAATTGACGAAACTCGCCATTAAAGCCGGAACAAATTACTGCGACTACGGTTTTGACGAAGGCGTCGTCGCGCGTCAGCTGGAACTAGACGAATCGGCGAAAGAAAAAAATGTTACGGTAATACCAAACTGCGGAGTTGAGCCGGGACTTTCGGACATTGTGGCCGTCGGTGGCGCCAAAAAGTGGCAGGCAAACGGCGTTGAAATTTACGTCGGCGGAATCGCATCAAAACCAAAAACGGCATTCCGATACGCGAAACTTTTCGCGGGAGTTTTCGACGAATATGTCGGCAAAACCGTTGTTCTTGAAGACGGCGAAATAAAAGAAGTTGAAGCGCTCGGCGGTTATTCTTTGATTGAGTCGGGCGACTGTGAGGAAGACTACGAGGCTTTTTATACAAGAATGCCTTTCGGCCCGACAGCAAAAGCATTGCAAAACGCCGGAGTCAAAAACGCGTTCTCAAAAACCCTTCGTCCGAAAGGCCACCATCAAGTGCTCATGGCCTTAAAAGAGCTCGGCCTTCTTTCGGAGAAACCCCTGTGGGTCGGAGTAAATAGAATTATTCCGCTTGAAATTACCGAGCGACTTTTTGACCAAAATATGCCCGAGGCCGAAAAAGATTATATGATTTTCAGAGTCGTTTTCAAAAAAGACTGGAAAAAAATACAGCAGATTGAAACAACAATCTACTGCAACCGCGAAACTGGACTCTCGGCAATGCAGATTGCGACGTCAAGCGTTGTCGCGGCCATAGCCCAAAAACTTTCGCGAAAAAAATTTCCGGCGGGAGTTTATTTGCCTCACGAAGTTGCGGATTTTGAAGACATCCTTGGTGAATTGATAAAGATGAAAATCGCGCCTATAATGACGCTTGAACCGTTCCTGGAAAATAAGGAGGGCGAGGGATGAAAATGTTTCTGGACACCTGCAACGTGGAAGCGGTAAGAAACGCGGCCGATACCGGCCTTATTTCGGGAGTTACAACCAATCCGACTTTGGCCAAAAAGGCGAATCGGCCGGATTACCGAAAAATGATTTCCGAAATGTGCGATATAAGCGGCCTTGAAAGCGTAAGCGCTCAAGCAAGGGAAGACCAGAACGCCGACGGAATGTTCAGAGAAGGAATTGAACTTGATGCGATTTTCCCTGGTAAAATAGCGGTAAAACTTCCAATGAATCCGCACGGCCTGACAGCAGCGAAACTTCTTCGCAGAAAGAAGGAGATACACACGAACATAACTCTTACGTTTACTCCAAATCAGGCATTGCTCGCGATGGAAGCGAAAGTGACCTTCATCAGCTATTTCATGGGCAGGCAGGAAGACAAGATTCGTGAAAAACATGGCGAGGACCCCAAGGCCCCGTCGGAAGCCGAATCTTACGCCATATCTGAAATAAGACGCGATCTTGAGAGAATGGTGTCTTACAAAGAACGGTACGGTTCTGAATCTAAAATTCTCGCGGCAAGCGTGCGGGACTTCACGCACGTCACACTCGCAGCCGATTGCGGAGTAGATGTGATTTCAATGCCTCCGGAAGTTTTCTGGGATATTTTTTCGGACCCTCTCGGCCTTACCGAGGACGGAATTAAAAGATTCCTAAAAGACAGGGAACCTTTAACTTCATAGCAACAAAATGTGCACTTCAGAAGTGCACATTTTTATTTTCTTTTTTTCGCATGAAATGCCTTATGGATATCTTTTAACTGGCGGTTGGTTATGTGGGTGTAAATTTGAGTGGTTGAAATGTTTGCGTGCCCAAGCATCATTTGAACCGAACGCAAATCCGCTCCGCCCGAAAGAAGGTCGGTGGCAAAGCAATGACGCAAGGTGTGAGGTGTAACTTTTTTGGAAATTCCGGCCTTAATCGCGTAATGTTTTATGGTGCGTTCAACCGAACGAGGCGTCAGGCGCGCGTTTTCGTCCAGATTATCTTTTTTTCCGGGCTTGAAGTTGACAAAAAGAGCTTCGTGGACATCGGCGCGTTTGCCAAGCCAATTTTCAACAGCGATTTTCGCGCCATCGGACAAAAACACAACCCGCATTTTTTCTCCTTTCCCGCGAATTGAAAACTCGCCCTTTTTTAAATTGACGGAGTCGCGGTTAAGCGAACAAAGCTCGGAGACGCGGAGCCCTGTTGAAAACAAAAGTTCCAGAATCGCTTTATCACGCAAAGTTTTGGGTTCTTTGCTGGCGGGAGCAGAAAGCAGTCGCTCCAAATCATCTTCTGAAATCAGGTCAATTTCCCGCTCGCCCGTTTTGGCCAGCTCTATTTTTTCGGCAGCCAAAGACGGGATTTCTTTACGCGCCAGATATTTCAAAAATCCGCGAAGCGCAATCAGGTGATAATTTTGCGTTTTCTTCTTGAGGTTTTTGCGATTAAGCCACATCCGAAAATCGCGCACCACATCGTCGGTGATGTCCACGGGCGTAGCAATTTTTGAAAAATTAAAAAAAACAGAGAGATACCGGCCGTAATTTTCAACCGTCTTCAAACTCCGCCCCTTCTCAATTTCCAGATATTCCAAATATTGCCTTAAAAAATCGTTTTTGTCCGACTGCGCCATGGTTATATTTTACGACATTGAAATGAGGCTTAAAAGGGGCCGACATTGCATAAAATCCAGATATGTGCTAGGATTTAACCAATGTTGGCAACTAAAACCAAGCAGAAAGTAATAGAAAAGTACAAGCTCCACGAGAAAGACACGGGTTCTTCCGAGGTTCAGATCGCGCTTATTACCGAGGAAATCAAGCGCCTGACCACGCATTTGAAAGACCACCCCAAAGACACCCATTCAAGGCGCGGGCTTTTGAAAATGGTTTCAAAAAGAAAGGCTCTTTTGAAATATCTTTCCGACGAAGACGAAAAGCGCTACTCCAGCATTATCAAAAAAATAGGACTAAAGAAGTAATAAAACATGACCGTAATAAAACACCGCGAACAAAGAGTCGCCGTTTTAATCGACGTTCAAAACATGTACCATTCGGCGCGCAATCTCTACGGAAAGCGCGTCAACTTCAAGGAAGTTTTAAAAACGGCGGTCGCCGGAAGAAAACTCGTCCGGGCCATAGGATACGTTATAAAAACGGAGTCCGGGGAAGAATCGGCATTTTTTGAGGCTTTGGCAAAAATAGGAATAGAGCCGAAATTCAAGGATTTGCAAATTTTTGCCGGAGGAATGAAAAAAGCCGACTGGGATGTCGGGCTGACGATTGACGCCGTACGTCTCGGACATAGCGTTGATGCCCTGGTTCTGATTACCGGAGACGGCGATTTTGTCCCTCTTGTTGAATACCTTAAAGGCATGCACGGCACGCAAGTTGAAGTCATGGCTTTCGGCCGTTCGGCTTCGGGAAAATTGAAAGACGAGGCCGACGAGTTTATTGACTTGGGAGAATCGGCCAAGTTTTTGTTGGAACTCCCAAAGAAAAACATAAAATAAATATGCAAATAAAAAAATATTCGACCGAAATAGCCGGACGCAAACTTGAAGTCGAGTTTTCCGATTTAGCCCTGCACGCGAGCGGATCGGTTTTGGTCAGATACGGTAAAACCGCCATTTTTGCGGCAGCCACCATGTCTAAAGAAGCCAGAACCGGAATAGATTATTTTCCGCTCTCCGTGAATTACGAAGAAAAGTTTTACGCCGCGGGGCAAATTCTGGGCTCGCGCTTTATGAAAAGGGAGGGCAAGCCGTCCGACGAAGCGGTGCTCACCGGACGCTTAATCGACCGGACGCTTCGTCCGCTTTTTTCAAACAAATTGAGAAACGAAGTACAAATCGTAATAATGCCTCTTTCGATTGACGGAGAAAATGACCCGGATGTTCCGTCGATAATCGCGGCCTCACTCGCTCTCGCCACATCCGACATTCCATGGGCGGGACCGGTAAGTCCTTTAAGACTGGGATTTGACGGCAAAAAGGTTATTTTCAATCCAACAAACGCCGAACGCGAAAACTCCCCGCTTGACCTTGTTGCCTGCGCCAAAGAAGGAAAAATAAACATGATTGAAGCCGGAGCCAAAGAGGTCGCCGAAGAAGACATAATGTCGGCGCTCAAAGAGGCTGTCCCCGAATTTGAAAAAATAGAAAAGTTCCAAAAAGAAATAATATCAAAAGAGGGCAAAGAAAAGCTGGAAATAAAATTACCCGAGGAGCCGGAGAAACTTGCGGAGGCTTTTAATAAAAACATTAAAGGGCGCCTTGAAGACTATATTTATATTTCTGAAAAGGCTGTGAGAAACACGAGGCTGGGCGAGCTGAAAAAAGAATGGACCGACTGGGCGGAAGAAAACCTTGGCGAAGACTCATTGCTTTTTGCCGACGATATTTACGAGGAAGCCATTAACGATATTGTCCACAAAAACATTATTGAACACGAAAAAAGGCCTGATACCCGCAAACTCAACGAGCTGAGAGACATATTCGCCAAAGCTGGCGTACTTGACCGTGTTCACGGTTCCGGAATTTTTTATCGCGGGGAAACTCATATTTTGTCTGTCGCCACTCTCGGCGCGCCCGGAGACGTTCAACTTATCGAGGGGATGGAAATCCAGACCAAAAAAAGGTTCATGCACCACTACAACTTTCCTCCTTTTTCCACCGGAGAAACGGGCAGAATGGGCTCTCCCGGAAGACGGGAAATCGGGCACGGGGCGCTGGCCGAGCGCGCGCTTGAAGCCGTAATTCCGCCCAAAGAAATTTTTCCTTACACCATACGCCTCGTATCCGAAGCCATGTCTTCAAACGGCTCAACTTCAATGGGATCGGTCTGCGCTTCAACCTTGGCGCTGATGGACGCGGGCGTTCCGATAAAAGAGCCGGTGGCGGGCATCGCGATGGGCCTCATGATGGAAAACGATAAAAAATATAAAGTTTTAACCGACATTCAGGGCCCCGAAGACCACCATGGCGACATGGACTTTAAGGCCGCGGGAACAAAAAACGGAATAAGCGCGATACAGATGGACGTAAAAGTGGGGGGTGTTACTTTGGAAATTTTAAGCGAAACCCTGCGCGACGCAAAAGCGGCCAGAATTAAAATAATGGAAGTAATGCTCAAAGAAATCGCGAAACCCAGAGCGGAGGTTTCGCCAAGCGCCCCCAAGATCATAATAATGACCATAAATCCTGATAAAATAAGAGATGTGGTCGGTCCCGGAGGAAAAACGATTAACAAGATCATCGACGAAACCGGGGCGGAAATAGACATCGAGCAGACCGGGGAGATTTTCATAACCGGCAGGAACCGGGAATCCGCAGAAAAGGCGGCCGAGGCAGTAAAAAATCTGACCCATGAGTACGCGGTCGGCGAGGAATTCACGGGAAAAGTAAGCCGCATATTTGAATTCGGAGCAATGGTTGAAATGGGCACGAAGCAGGAAGGCCTGGTGCACATTTCCGAACTTGCGCCTTACCGGGTAGGCAAAGTCCGCGATGTCGTAAACATAGGCGACGAGGTGCCGGTGAAAATAATAAGCATAGACGAGCTGGGCAGAGTAAACCTTTCGATAAAACAGTCAAGCCAATACCGAGAAAAAAAATAAAAAATGAGTCCCGAGAATCAGAATGTTCCGGAAAAAACCGAACCAAAAAAGTCCGGCATAAGGACCATGGTTTCGGACGTTCAGGAGTACGCGAGCGGTAAGAAGTTTTCCTTGGGCGAACTCGTGGCAAACAAAGGAAGAAGGACAGAGGATGAGGACGAATCGGTAATCGAAAAAATAAAACCCTGGGCTTACGTTATATCCGCGGTTTTAATTCTGATTCTTGCGGGCTTCGGGGCTTTTTGGATCAAACAAGCCTTCGAACCATCCGACAAAGCGGTAATAACTGCCCCCGCTCCGCTCGTAACGGCCGGAAAAGAATACCTGCTGGAGCTCAAAAGTTCCGGAGACAAAGAAGCCCTGTTTAAAGAATGGCAAAAACTCGCGGACAGCCAGCTGCTCCCCAGAGAATTTCTTTACATTAAAACGCTCGACCAAGAACAAAATAAATACCTGGATTGGCTGGAAATGCTGGCTGTTTTGGAATCATTCCCTCCTCCGTTGCTTTCGGACAGCTTCGGTCAAAGAAGCACTGTCGGATTCATGGATACATCCCGCGGAAACGAAGCAATTTTTATAATCGAGGTTAAATCCTACTCGCAGGCTTTTGCCGGACTTCTGCGGTGGGAAGAAAAGATGGCCGACGATCTGAAAGACTTGCTTATACCGGGACTTTCTTACGATCGGGGGGAGGAGGTCTTCACCGACTTGGTCGTGGCCAACAACGACGCAAGATTCCTCCGAAACAGGCTTGGTGAATTCATTCTTGGATATTCAATATTCAACAGGAGGTTTTTAATAATCGCCCAATCGCCCCAAGCGATAGAAGCCGCAATAAGGCAGATGTCGGCGCTTCCACCGAGGTGAAATCGGCGTTAAGCCGTGCTATAATTTTTAAATGGCTTTGGATTTAAATCATTTCAGAAGAAGATTGGACGAAGAGCGCCTTAGGGTTGAAGGCGAACTTAAAACTATCGCCAAAATATCGCCGGATAACCCCAAGGACTGGCAATCGGTGCCTCCCGAGACCGACATACAGCCGGGGGAAATAAGCGAGATGGCTGACCGTTTTGAAGAAATGGGCAACCGCGCCGCCCGCGAGATTGAACTTGAAACTCGCCTCAATGAAATAAACGCGGCGATTACCCGTATTGAAAAAAGAACCTACGGCCACTGCTCCGTTGACCAAGTTCCCATACCGGAAGCGCGTCTTGAGGCCAACCCAGCGGCCGAAACCTGCATAGAACACGCCACTGGTTAGAACTCGGTTCTAACCATTTTATTACCCAAACCCTGCCTGCCGGTAGGTAGGTAAGTTTGGGTAGGGAAGCTAAAAAACGTTGAAAATAAAGGGGTTTTAGTGCTCGCTATTGACAAGGGGGTATATTTTTGCTATAATTAGGAGAGTAAAGCTGGAAACGACGAAGTACACTAAAACACAGCCCAAAAACGCAAAGGGGGGAAGGACATGCGAGAAATGTTTCGTTGCACCTGACTTTCGCGACGCTCGTGGCCTCCAGTCTCGTCGGTCTGACCTACCGCCTGATGGTGGAAAGCCCGAAGTACGGGCCGGAAGCCGCGGCGCCCGTCGGCATGATTCTCGTGGTCGTCGTAGTTCTGGCCGTCATGTCCAGCCTCGTGACCCTGAAGCTGTTCATCACGGAGCGTGTCCGAACGTAACGCCGCAACAGAAACAGAACCGCCGCCCAGTCCTTCGGGACCGGGCGGGTTTTTTTATTTATAAAAATAAGTTAGGATTTATCCTATTATGTCAGTCAAACTGCACGCGGCGGAAGTTTTGGGTCTTTCCGGAGAAATAATTGATGTTGAGGTTGACTACTCAAAAGGCCTTCGCTCTTTTACCATTGTGGGTCTTGCCGACAAAGCCGTAGATGAAGCCAAAGAAAGAATATCTTACGCGATAAAAAACATAGGACTCAAGCCCCCGCATAAACAAAATCAAAAAGTCATAGTGTCTTTAGCGCCCGCCGACCTCAAAAAAGAAGGGTCGGCTTTTGATCTGGCCATCGCTCTGGGCTACATAATGGCATCTAAACAAGCCGAATTCGACACAAAAGAAAAAATATTTCTTGGAGAACTCGCTCTAGACGGAACACTAAGGCCGGTAAAAGGAACTCTGGCTCTTGCCAGAAAAGCCGTGTCTGCCGGTTTTAAAGAAATTTACGTGCCTAAGGGCAACGGGGAAGAGGCGGCAATAATCGGAGATATTGCCGTCCGCGAAGCTGAAAGTCTGAACCACGTGCTTAGCCACCTTAGAAACGAGTCTTTAATCGACCCTCTGCCTAAAACAGAAATAAATTACGGCGCCGCGACAACGGACCATGATCTTTCGGACATACGAGGACAAGAAAATGCCAAAAGGGCTTTGATGATCGCGGCGGCCGGAGGCCACAACATTTTGATGTCCGGCCCTCCCGGAACAGGAAAAACGCTTCTTGCCAGAGCCCTGCCGTCGATACTGCCGCCACTTTCACACGAAGAAGCTCTTGAAGTTACCACGATTCACAGCGTCGCGGGAACAATAGACGGACCCTTTGCCAAAATCAGGCCGTTTCGTTCTCCCCACCACACATCTTCGTACGTCGCCATTGTAGGAGGAGGAGTCTGGCCGAGGCCGGGGGAAATAACGCTGGCGCATCGCGGAGTTTTGTTCGCCGACGAGTTTCCGGAATTTGAACGAAGAGTCATCGAGGCCCTGCGCCAGCCGCTTGAAGACGGGGTCATAACCGTGGCCCGCGCCAAAGGAACCGTGAAATTCCCAGCCAAGTTCATGCTTGTTGCGGCAATGAACCCTTGCCCGTGCGGAAATCTCGGCTCAAAAAACAAAATGTGTCTTTGCTCTCCCTCATCCCTTTTTCGCTATCAAAGAAAGGTTTCGGGTCCGATAGCGGATCGAATCGACCTTTGGATGGAGGTGTCCAACATCGACCACGAAGAATTGTCTCAAAAAAATACCGCGCCCGAGTCAGCCGAAATACGCCTTAAAGTCATTGACGCCAGAAACAGGCAAATCGCCAGATTCAAAAATCTAGGCATAATTTCAAACAGCGAAATCGGCGTTCGCGACATTGAAACGCTCGCTCCGCTGTCGTCGGAAGCAAGAAACTCTCTGAATCTCGCGGCAAAACATATGGACCTTTCGCCCAGAGCCTATCATCGGGTGATAAAAATAAGCCGGACAATTGCCGACCTGGAAAACGAGAACGAAATAAAACAAGGCCACATTCTTGAGGCCCTGCAGTATAGACCAAAGAATAATTTTTGAATGTTTAAATAAACGGATTGGCGGCACCTCTGACTTCAAAGTGGACATGGCATCCGGTCGCGTTGCCGGTTGCCCCTTCGTAGCCGATTACCTGTCCTTGAACCACGTTCCAGCCTTGTTGTACTATCGCCGAACTTAAATGCGAATAAAGAGTCTGGGTTCCGTTGGTATGGCTTATAACAACGTAAAGCCCGTAACCCCCGTTCCAGCCGTAAGACCTTGATACAATAACTCTGCCCGAAGCCGAAGCCATTACCGGCGCCCCGCAGTAGCTGGCAAGATCAACCCCGTTATAGCCGTGGAGTCCTTGTGTTTTCCTGCCTCCCGATATCGGACGCAGATAATAACTGGAGTAACTCGGTCCGCCTCCTCCGCGGTACGGGTTCGTGGAATAAATCCCGCTTGAAACCAAGTATGATTCGCCGTTAGGGATAACTATGGTCTGCCCCACGGCAAGAGTTCCGTTCGCGGGCAGATCGTTAAAACTTATTATTTCATCCGCATCGCCCTTAAACTGCTTGGCGACGGATTGAATCGTATCTCCTTTTTTAACTTCATATTGGACTCCGGAGATCGGAAGAATGACCAGGGTCTGCCCGGGAGTTATCAGGTCGTTTCTTTTGAGATCGTTCGCCCACACGATAGTGTTTACCGAAACCCCGAACATTTTGGCAATGCTTGAAAGATTGTCCTTCTCGCGGACAACATAAATCGAAATCTGATCCCGTTTTCGCGATTCAACCTCTGCGTCAGCCAGGCTCCCTAAAGGACCGGAAACCGCAAGCAGAGCGCTGTTCTGGACTATGGTTATATCACCGCCGCCGATACCCGCCAAAGGATTGACGTTGTTCGGCGCCTCCAGAAGAGGCATGGTCTGCGGGTTGAAAACCGATGCCTCCTGCGTCTTGGCCTCCGCCGAGAACATGTTTTTTAGGATATCAAAAAAACCGGCCTCTGCTTCGTTAAAAAGTATAAAAAATAGGCCAAAAATGGCCACAAAAGTCAACAGCCCAAACCGTCCTGAAGGGGTCAAAAAAGTGGTTTTAAAGCCTTGTCTGCCCGATCTCGGCAAAGGGTCAAAGCGATGTTTGGAGTCTAAAATAGGCTTAAATTAAAGGAAAAACGGTCAAGTCGGCCTTTAACAACAAAACCGGTAACATTTACCGGAGTATTCTCATCATAGCTCTTCCGAGACAGAAAATCAATCCGGACAAAACAACTTATCCACAGCCCAAAAAGATGCTAAACTCTGGGCAGTGGAAAAAAACGAGGCACTAGAAGGGTTGAATCCGGCGCAAATGGAGGCCGTTTTGCATAAAAACGGCCCGCTTTTAATCGTGGCAGGCGCCGGATCCGGAAAAACCCGGGTCCTGACCCACCGCGTGGCCCAACTGGTTTATGGCGGAGTAAGGCCGGAAAGCATCCTTGCGATAACTTTCACCAACAAGGCCGCAAACGAAATGAAAAACCGCGTATCGCGACTGCTCCCGACTTCCGGCCCGCAACCCCAAACATCCGCCCCGTGGATCGGCACGTTCCACTCGCTCGGGGCATGGATTTTAAGGCACGAGGGGAAACCCGCGGGATTAAGCAAAAATTTCTCCATAGCCGACGAGGAAGACAGCCTGTCGCTTATAAAGGAATCTATAAAAGAGGCCGGAGCCGACCCAAAGCAGTTCCAGCCGTTCAGAATAAGAAAGGCCATCTCCAGAAAAAAATGCGAACTCGAAAGCGCCGATGGATTTTCGGCCGAGGCCCGGGATCCGTTCTCAAAAACGCTCGCCCTTATCTGGCGCATCTACGAAGGCAAGTTAAAATCGTCGGACTCCGCGGACTTTGACGATCTGCTTGTAAAAACCGCCGGTCTTTTTTCGTCTCATTCCGAAATTTTGGAAAAATACCAGAGTCTTTGGAAATATATTTTAATTGACGAGTTTCAGGATACCGACCATGTCCAATATAAAATCGCAAGCGCCCTTGCCGCCAAACACTCTAATATCTGCGTCGTAGGCGACGTGGACCAGTCCATTTACTCTTTCCGCGGAGCCGACTTTAGAAATATTTTGAACTTTGAAATAGGATGGCCCGAAGCCAAAATAATAACTCTCGAAGAAAATTACCGCTCAACCCCGCAGATTTTAAGCGCGGCAAACGCCGTCATAGCCAAAAACAAACTCCGTAAGCCAAAAAATCTTTTTACCAAAACCGGCGACGGGGAGAAGATCGCAATATACGCAGCCGAAAGTGGAGAAGACGAGGCCGATTTTATAGCCGCCCGTACAAAAAGCGCGCTCGATGCCGGAATAAAACCGGAGAATATTGCCGTTTTATTCAGAACAAACGCGCAATCAAGAATCCTCGAAGAAAAATTCCTGGCCTACGGAGTTCCTTACTACGTCGTCGGCGTCAAGTTCTATGCCCGCAAGGAAGTCAAAGATGTTCTGGCTTATATCCGGGCAAGCCTGAACCCATCCGACCTGATCAGTAAAAAAAGGATAATAAATTCGCCCACGCGAGGAATAGGCAAGACACTTTTGGTAAAATATCTGGCCGGAGCGGAGTTAAAACCGGCGGAACGGGATAAAATATCCGACTTCGAAAAATTGCTCCTGGGGATACGCTCTTCGGCCGAAAGACTGCCGGCGTCGCGTGCGGTCATGTCGGTCATCAAAAAAAGCGGATACCCGGAAATTTTCGACCCCGAAACAGAAGAAGGCGCAATGCGCCTTGCGAATATTAAAGAATTGGTCAGCCTTTCGGTCAAATTTGACGGGTTAAATCCGCCGGAGGGAATTATAAAAATGCTCGAGGAGGCAAGCCTTATGTCGGAGCAGGACTCCGTTAGCGAAAACAAAAAAGGTGTTCCCTTGACAACGGTACACGCGGCCAAGGGACTGGAATTCGATCATGTGTTCATCGCCGGACTCGAAGACGGCCTGTTTCCGCACACAACAGTCGGCGGCGGAGACGAAAAGTTAAGGCTTGAGGAAGAGAGAAGGCTCTTCTACGTAGCGCTGACCCGGGCGCGCAAGAAAATATATTTGTCGCTCGCCTTTTTCCGCACCATATTCGGCGAGCGCCAGGTTAATATGCCTTCAAGATTTTTGGAGGACATACCGGCCGAAATCTTGGAACAGGCGGATAACGGAAAAACGATAGAACTTTCTTAGCGCGCCATGGCCAAACTCGGACAAAATTTTCTGATATCGAAACGCATCGCGCAAAAAATGGCGGATTTGGCCGAAACAGGCCCAAAAGATATTGTTCTGGAAATAGGTCCCGGCAGGGGAATTTTAACCGAAGAGCTTTTGAAAACGGGCGCGAGGGTCGTCGCCGTCGAAAAAGACCCTAAACTTTTTGATTTTTTAAACAAAAAGTTTGAAACTTTCGTGCTCTCGAGCCGTTTGACCCTCGTTCGTGCCGACATCCGCGATTTTTTCCGTGGCAAGAATGACAAGAGCCGTGCTCTGACCATTTCTGACAAGAGCACGGCTCTTGTCACTTTGACCGTAGACAAGGTGGTGGCCAATATTCCTTACTATCTTACCGGCCAGATCTTGCGCCTCCTCCTGTCTGAAACCAAGTTTGGGATAAAAATGGTGGTTTTAATGTTGCAAAAAGAGGTGGCCAAAAGAATCGTGGCCGATCAGAGTCGGGTTCTAACCATTTCTGACAAGAGCACGGCTCTTGTCGAAAAAAAAGAGAAAAAGAGTGTTTTGTCCATTTCCGTACAGGCATACGCTGATCCAAAAATTGCTTTTTTGGTCAAAAAAGGCAATTTTTGGCCTCAACCAAAGGTTGATTCGGCGGTTGTGGTGTTCAAAAGACGCGAAAAAGACTTCTTTCGCCAGCATAAAATCAGCCAAGAAGGGTTTTTTGACATAGTTAAGGCCGGTTTTTCACACCCCCGCAAACTCCTCAAAAACAATCTGAAGGGCCTACTCGACATCGGATGTCGAGTAAAATGCGGGGTGAAAGAGAATGCGCGAGCGGAAGATTTGTCGCTCGAAAATTGGGCTTGTTTGGCAAAAAATATCCCAAAACTATAAGCTGGTCCCGATCATTATGACCGTGTATTGGGTCGGATATGTTTTTTTTCCGGCAACACAAACACCGCCGGCGCTGGCAAGGCCCAAAGCCCATTTACCTGGCCTGTTTGGAGGACCATAAAGGTAGGTAACCGCGAAGTAAGGATAAAAATAAAGGCCCGGGCTTGGAGGACCGAGGATGAATGTAAAACCTCCGGCACAGAACCTGTCTATTTTGAGGACCTGTCCTCCGAACGGCCCGCCAACCAGAGCGGCCGAAACCAAGTTCTTGTTGCCAAGAACTGAAAACGGCGCAAAAACCATGAAAATGACCACAAAAACAGATATCAAAACCTTCTTCATGTTTTAATTATAGCAAATGATCGTTGCACAGTGGTAATTATCCACACCCCAAAACAACGAAAAATCAATATAAAAAGTAAATGCTATAATTATTGTAAGGCGCACTGCCTGCAATTTTGGCATTTTTAAAAAACAAAAGAATAGTTTTCGCAGCAATTCTTGCTCTGGCGATAGCCGCAAGTTCTTTTTGGATTTTCAGAAAACCCGAAAATGAAAAAGTCGCGCTCGAGGCAAACACCGTCACGGTCTTGGACAAAAAACCAGCCGGAGAGACTCCGGATTCCGACTCGGACGGCCTAAAAGACTGGGAAGAACGGCTTTGGGGCACGGACCCGAATAATCAAGACACCGATAACGACGGAACAACAGACGGAGAAGAAATAAAACTGGGCCGGGATCCGCTCAATCCAGGACCGGACGATTATGTAAGTCCGTCCGTCACCAGCAACGACAACGGTGTGTCGCCGGAAGAGCTAAACCTCACCCAAAAAACAACGCGCGATCTTTTTGTCTCCTACATACAACAAAGACAGGCGGGGCTTGACCCGTCATCAGCCTCCGAAGGAATAGTAAACTCAGTTTTAAATAACGCCGGCGCTCCCGAGTTTAAAAACAATTTTTCCCAAAAAGACATAAAAACAGTCGACAATGCTTCACTGACAGAAAATAAATTCTATATCAACGAACTTGCGAGAATTAGCGGCGAGGGCGGAGAAAAAATAAAAGAAAACGAACTAAACTCCTTGGAGAGGGCGATAAATCTTGCCAACTCCTCGGACAGTTTTGAAAAATTCGGCGAATTTGCGGGCAACGCCGCGGTTTACAAAAAAATGACCGCGGATATTTTAAAAATGTCCGTACCGCGAAATTACGCCTTGTCCCATCTTCGGTATTTGAACGCGCTCAACAACCTATCCGAAATAAACCTGGCCTTCTCAACATTCATGTCCGACCCCATATCCGGCCTCTCTGCGGTCAGACAATACCTGGACGAAGCCGATAACATAAAAAATTCTCTTATCGTTTTGAGTGTGTCTATATACGCCGATCGTTTGGTTTTCGGACCTGAAGAATACGGATTCGCGTTTCTTAACCTAATAAACCAACTACAATGAGGACCAGACCGGACATAAAATTTTCAAAGATTATCGCCGTCGTTCTTATCTGCGTCTTTGCGTTGACTGTTTTTCCTCTTCACAAAACAAACGCCCAGCTTGCAGGACTAGGACTTTCCGTCCCAACACTGGACATCGGCCTCAACCCTAAAGAATTTTCGCTTGATGCGATAACCAACGCCATCGGAGTCGCTTTGATACGGACAATGTCCGACAACATCCAGAGCTGGGTGCGAAACGGTTTTGACGGCAAGCCGCTGTTTGTCACCGACTGGGAAAATTTTTTGCAGAAAGCCGGAAATGAAGCCTTCGGTATTTTCGTAGACGACCTGATCGCCAAGGGCGCGCCTGATATCTGCGGTCCGTTCAGGGAGGATGTGGTGCTTGGGCTGGTGTCAACATCAAGGCCTCGGGCCAGATGCACGCTTGATCTCGTGGTCGCCAATGTCAATTCTATTTACAATAATTTTGAAACTTACGGCTGGGCCGGTTTTGCATCAATATCCACGGCCAACGTCGCCAATAACGCCTTCGGTTCCTTTCTTCTGAACCTAGACAGAGTTTCGCTTGAGGTAGCGAAAAAAACAACCGGACTCCAAAATGAAGCCCTTGCTTCGCGCGGATTTTTGAGCTGGAAAGAATGCGCGAATTACAACGAGGACGCCGAATGCGATACATGGCGAACCGTAACTCCGGGAAGTTATGTCGCAAACCAACTTGACCTTCCTCAGCAGTATTCGGCAATCAAAACCGCGGTCAGCGACGAGTTTAATGAACTGGTTTCGGTCGTTGCGCAAGAACTTATAAGAAACGCGGTAAGCGGTTCGAGACCCGGCGGGTTTTACAGAAGCCAGGCCCAGCCTCCACCTGATTACTCGAGCGTCATAGAAAGCCAGAGGGCATATTTATCGTCGGTGTTAAGAGGCGACCTAATCGCTCCCGAAACTCAATATGTCGAGGCAAAACAACTGTCGGCAAATGCCCTGCTTCATTCAATATCCGTTCTGCAGGAACTGGAAAAGGCGCAAGGTGTGTCACGAAGCTCCGAAATAACCCAGAACCGCGACGCCTTCGACAGAATCCGGACCGAGTTTAACCTCGCCGATATAAAGCTCGCACGATTTGAAAATATTTTAAGGGACGTCGGGCGCATGACGACTATCGCGGAAGTAAACAACCTCGCCCAGTTGGTGGTTGGCATCCAAAGGGACACGCGGTCCCAGACGGAAATACTTGATGCCCAAGCTCAAAACGCATCTTTGCAAACCAGCCTCGACGCGCTCATCTCGGAACTGCAAACTTCCGGCCCATCACGCCAATTTCTGACGCTTTCTGCGTTTCCGACTTTTATAACCTCCGGCAGATCATCGATTCTTTCATGGTCAAGTCTGAACGTAACGAGCTGTACCGCTTTGGGCACCGGCTGGAGCGGCTCAAGACCCGTCTCGAACGACCAAAAGGTTTTTCCGATAACAACCTCGAGTTACCGGCTCGAGTGCCCAGGCATATCGGGAACACTGACCGCCAGCACCACAATAACCGTTTCACCTTAAAATGACTGTGTTAAATTACAAAAAAATAATAATATTGGTTCTGGTTTTGGCCGCTCTGACAGCGGTATCGGTGCTCAAAACATTCGCCCAAGACGTGGAGGGCCTGCCCCCCGAGGAAGAAGCCGCGCTGATTGAAGAGGCGACAAACTCAAACACAACGCCGGCCGCAAACGCGTCTTCTCCCGCAAAAATAGACCTTTCGAGTGTTCTGAGTGGAGCAACATGCGACATAGCCAAAGAACCAATAACCGGACTTTGTATAGGAAAACTAGTCGCATGGCCGATTTTTTATATCCTTGCTTTCGTGTCTGCAATGTTCATGGTTTTTGGAATGCTTTTCGACCAAGTGGCCGGTCTGACCCTGGACCCAACAACCTACAACGTGGGAGCTATATACCAGGGATGGGAAATGGTCCGCGACACGGCAAATCTGTTTTTCATATTTATTCTTCTCACAATCGCCATAGCCACGATTTTACAGATTGAAACGTACGGCGCAAAAAAACTTCTTCCAAAACTGATAACCGCGGCAATTTTAATAAACTTTTCGTTTTTGATAACGCAGTATGTCGTTTATTCGGCAAATTCTATGGTCAAATTTTTCTATCCCGGAGGGGAAAAACTGTCGGTCATGTTTCTTGCCGGAGCAAATCCAAATGTGATGTTTTCCGGTTTTTCGCCTGACTATAAAAATATAGAAACGGTTGACCAACAATATAAAAATGTCCTGGACAAATACGGGATTGGGACGGAAGAAGACGAATTTTTGGTCGAAAGCGAGGAAACGAATCGGGCACAAAAAGAGCTTGTCAGCGCGGCCAACGACCGGAAAAACAAAGAGCTCGCCACGACATTGAGCCAGGTCATAATAGCAATGCTCGGAACAATCGTGTTCATACTTGTGGCCATGTTCGCTCTGGCGTTCGCGGGTCTGGCCCTCTTAATACGCGTCGTGATTTTATGGTTTTTGATGATTCTTTCACCCATCGCGTTTTTGTTCTGGGTCGTTCCGGGACTTGATTCGCACGCCAAACAATGGTGGAGCGAGCTTTTCAAACAAGCGTTTTTCGCTCCCGCGTTTTTCTTTCTTTTCGGAGTAACGGTTTCAATGATAAGATACGGACAAGCCAAAAACTTGTTTCAGGCGGACGCAGGCGCTGCGTCAAACCTTCTCGGATCGGCCTTCATAACCAACTTCCCTTTGATCGGCTACTACACACTTTTAATAATAATGCTTCTCACAAGCGTGCTTCTGGCAAAAAAAATTGGCGGAGTTGCGGCCCAATGGGCTGATATAGGAGCAAAGGCCGCGAGAGGATATGCTTGGGACCGGGTTAAACGCTACACCGGAAGAGCTGTTGCCAGAACATCTGAGGGCCTCTCAACCGAAGAAAACCGCGGAAAGATTGTCAGGAGTCTTTCAAATATACCTCTTGTCGGCGGGATGATGGGAGGAGCGGCGATCCGCGCGCTCGAAAGAGGAAAGAAACTCGGCGGGCTTGACGAAATAAGAAAGGGACAACTTGAATCAGCGAAGCTCCTTTCGCCGGTTGACCAGGCGACCTACGCCGCCGGCCTTACGACGGTGGCCAGAGGCAACCTATTAAACAGCATGTCCGAGGCAGAAATAGCCCAGATGCTTACGTCAGCCAATGTCTCCCCGGAAAACAAAAACTCTATTGAATCTGGACTTACGCGCCTCGCGAGAAGCAAGGTAGAGGGCGTAAGGCTGGAACAGTTCAAACGGACTCCGGAAAACGAAAGAGCAAACTTCTTTAACGGCCTGCCCCAGCAAATGCAGAATTCATTCATACAAGACAAGCTGTCACAGCGCGAATTGGTTGCCCTTTACAACGACACCGGTCCCACGGCCAACAACATAAGAACAACGATAGGCAACACGCTGACGCAATCCCCGATAGAAAAACAGGAAAAATTCGCGGACGAGTTCAACAAGGCCGCGCTGAAACTTTCCGGAAACGATCTGGCAAACGCCATCGATTCTCTGCCCGACCAGCTCAGGGTCAGCTCATTCAACTTGATGAAGAAAGAAGATGTCCAAAAGGCGGCCAAAGCGTACGAAGGCAGAGGAGGCGCCGGAGCCAGCGACTTTTTGGCAGGGTTGAGCCGAATCCGCGCTCTTCCCAACGTTAACCAGCAAGCCATTGACCGCGCCATAAGCGACGCATTAACCGTGATTCCAATGAGCGCAAACGCCGTCGGCAAACAAATAACGGATGTCGCAAACAAAATTGACTTTACAAAAGTCTCCCAGAACGACGGGGCGGCGGCAATAAATCAAGCGTTCGCCAGAATCACTTCGGCGCAAATACAAGATATAATCAAAGCCGGCGGAGATATGGAAAGGTCGCTTAAACAAGCCCTTTCGGGACTTGGCAACAACGTAGACGCCATAGCCGACGCCCTGGAAACACAGGTTCCTCCGACTTCTTATTCAAACTGGGTCAGACTTAACGGCGTAAGGCGCCTCGGACTTCCGCCGCGGCCGCAACCCCCGCAACAACCTCCACCGCAACAACCTCCACCGCAACAACCACCGACAGGAGGCCAGCACCAAGGAGGGCGCGGAGCAGGATTTCAGCCCCCGGGCACCCCTATCCGGCCACAAAATCCGTAAACTAGTTTGAGATAAAACCAACATGGAAGAAGAATTACAACAAAAACTTAAAAACCTGCCCCAGAACCTTCAGGACGCGATTTTTTCTGAAGACGTCGCGAATAAGATAATGGCCATCGGAAAAAAATACAGCCTGGCAATTGACGGGATCGGGGACCTTAACGATGAAACAATGAACGTCATCGCCGGAATTACTCACCCGCGCGATTACGTTTCACGTCTTTCAAAAAGGCTGGAAGTCGGCGCCGACACCGCAAAAAATATCGCAGGCGACGTAAACGAACAGATTTTCGCGCCCTTAAGGGAGTCCCTTAAGAGTATCCACGATATAAAAGAAACGGGGACTGCATCGCAACCAACACAACCGCCCGCGATAAAATCTCCGTTCGAACAAAAACTTGAAGAAAAAGTTTTCATCCCTCCGTTAAAAACAGAGGTCGAGCGGGCGCAAAAAGAAAACCGTTATCCGGATAAGGCCGACCCGTATAGGGAACCTAAAACATGAGACAATTTTCAGTTCCGCAATTCATAGAAGTTGAAGACAAAATTTTTGGACCGCTTACGCTCAAGCAGTTTATTTATCTTCTGGGAGGGGGGGCGGCGGCGTTTATAATTTACGTTCTGGGAGGAATGATCGGCCTTTTTATCCTAGGGGTGCCTATTTTGGCGCTAGCGCTGGCTCTCGCTTTTTACAAAATAAACGGCCAGCCTTTTATAAATATCGCGTCCAGCGCCATCTCCCACTACACCAAATCCAAACTCTACATCTGGAAAAGGCGGGAGGTTAAAAAGGAGGACGCTCAAAAGGCGCCGGCCATTGAACAAAAACTGGTACTTCCGAAAATCGCCGGAAGTAAATTAAAAGATCTGGCCTGGAGTCTGGACGTAAAGGAAAAGGTTAAATAAAACGCATGGCCAAAGCATTATCATCACAGGAATTCGTTCCAATAAAAGAAATCCGCGACGGGATACTGATAACCGACGACGGCAATTTGCATATGATCCTGATGGCCTCGTCTCTCAATTTCGCCCTCCGCTCGGGAGAGGAACAGGAGGCCATCACCGCCCAATATCAGAATTTTTTAAACTCACTGGACTTTTCGGTTCAAATAATGATCCAGTCAAGACGCCTTAACATCGAACCATATCTCGAAACGCTCCGTGAGGCGGAAAGGAACCAGACGAACGACCTCTTAAAAATACAGACGCGCGAATACGTGGAGTTCGTGCGCACCTTCGTGTCAAATACAAAAATCGTAACCAAAAGTTTTTACATTGTGGTTACGTTCGTCCCGCCGCTTCTCGGAATAGGCAAAAAAGAAGGCCTTGGCGGGATTTTTAAAAAATTCATGGGCGGGGAAAAAAGAATCCCCAAACAGGTCGCCGACGAAAAATTCGAAGAATACCGTGCCCAGCTTTGGCAAAGAGCCGAGACGGTCTCGGGTGCCATCGCTTCAACCGGAGTAAGGACTGTCCCGCTAAACACCGAAGAGCTGGTCGAACTTTTTTACGGGTTATTCAATCCGGGCGAGCTGGAAAGAGGCCGGGCGCCTCAAGTCGGAATTTAAATATGGCTCTAAAAGATTTATTCGGAAAAAAAGAAGAGCGCGCAAATGACGAAATAATCGCCATAGAGCCTTCGCAAATATACGAGGCCGCGGTTTTGGAGTTAAAAGACGTCGTTGCGCCCTCCGCGCTCGAAATAAACTCCAACTTCATAAAAATCGGAGAAAAAATCGCCCGCACCCTTTTTGTTTTTTCGTATCCGCGATACCTCGCCATGAATTGGTTTAGTCCGATAATAAACATGGACAAAGTTTTCGACATATCGCTTTACGTGCACCCGATAGATACCGCGACGGTTTTGAGACAGCTGCAAAAAAAGGTGGCCGAGGTCCAGTCGCAAATCCACATGCGCGAAGAAAAGGGGCTGGTGAGAGACCCGATGCTGGACGCCGCGCATCAAAACCTTGAGGATCTCCGCGACAGACTACAGCAGGCCACAGAAAAACTTTTCTCGTTCGGCCTATACATAACCCTGTACGCCGACACAATCGAGGAGCTTGATCGCGAGGAATCGGAAATAAGATCGATGCTCGAATCCAAACTGATTTACGCCAAGCCCGCGCTTTTCCAGCAAGGCGAGGGACTGCTGACGGTGTTTCCGCTCGGATACGACAAGATAGGCATAAATTCCAAACTTAATTCGTCGCCGATTTCCAGCCTTTTTCCGTTCGTTTCGTTCGACCTGACATCCAACAAAGGAATCCTCTACGGCGTCAACCGGCACAACAACAGCTTAGTACTTTTCGACAGAT
Organism: Candidatus Niyogibacteria bacterium RIFCSPLOWO2_01_FULL_45_48; assembly: GCA_001819395.1. Taxonomy (GTDB): domain Bacteria; phylum Patescibacteriota; class Minisyncoccia; order HO2-45-28; family HO2-45-28; genus HO2-45-28. Next base: position 12,685 of record MHMQ01000033.1, on the reverse strand, counting down.
TCAGCCTCGAAAATTACAACTCGGTTATTTTTGCCAAATCCGGTTCAGGAAAAAGCTACGCGGCGAAACTCGAGATACTGCGCTCGCTTATGTTTGATACCGACGTAATAATAATCGATCCCGAACGCGAGTATGAATATTTGGCCGAAGCGGTTGACGGCAGATATTTCAACATTTCCCTTTCGTCACAGCATCACATAAATCCGTTTGACCTACCCAAACCCCGCGAAGACGAGGATCCGGCCGACGTATTGAGATCAAACATAATAAATCTCGTGGGTCTTTTCAGAATAATGCTCGGCGGACTCACCCCCGAAGAAGACTCGGTGCTTGATAAGGCGATCACCGAAACTTACGCCTCCAGGGACATAACGCCCGATTCCGACTTTTCCTCCAAAATACCGCCGATACTTTCGGACTTAGAACTGGTGCTCGTGAACATGGAAGGCGGGGAAGGGCTGGCCCAAAAAATGCGCAAATACACCCAGGGCACCTGGGCCGGATTCATAAACCAGCCGACCAACGTGGACATAAATAAAAAACTGGTGGCTTTCTCGGTGCGGGATATGGAAGACGAACTAAGGCCGGTCGCGATGTATCTTATTGTCCACTATATCTGGAACGCCGTTCGTAAAACGATTAAAAAAAGAATTCTCGTTATTGACGAGGCGTGGTGGATCATGAAAGAAGAACAAGGGGCCTCGTTTTTATTCGGAATAGCCAAACGAGCGAGGAAATATTTTTTGGGAGTGGCAACCATAACGCAGGACGTCGGAGACTTTCTACGCTCTCCTTACGGCGTGCCCATCATCACCAACTCGTCTATCCAGATTCTTCTAAAACAATCACCTGCGACCATTGACCTTGTGCAAAAAACATTCACCCTGACCGACGAAGAAAAATTTTTGATACTGGAATCAGGCGTCGGCGAAGGGTTGTTTTTCGCGGGATTGAAACATGTGGCGATAAAAATAATATCGTCTTACACCGAAGACCAGGTCATAACCTCGGACCCCCACCAGCTTTTGGCGATTAAAAGGGCCAAACAGGAAATTAGCCCCGATAACAAATAAAAGTGGCGGAGCAAAACCAAATTGAAAACGAACAGGCGATGAGTCTTGCCGAATCGCGCAAAAACGACGGACCGTCCGATGCCGGCCCCAAAGCTCCGGTAGGCCCGAAAGTAGAAATGCTCGATGGAGGGCTTATGCTGGCTATCGCCGGATTCAACGACCTTACCGACTACTTAGTTATCGGCTCGATTCCGATAGTAGGTGATATAATAGACGGTATAGTGTGGTTTTCGATTTATGCCTGGGTCATGAGCAAAGGACTGGACAGGCCCCAGATGCTTATGTGGTCAGGCGCGGTTGAAATGATTCCTTTGGGCGATTTGCTTCCAACGTACACCGCGATGGTCATGACCATAATTCTTTATAACAACAGCCCGCAGTTCAGAACATTTTTCGGAGGATAAATTATGACAAACAAATTTTTATCAACAACAATACTTCTTCTGGTTTTTCTGGCTTTGCCGGCTTCGGCGCAATTTGATTTTCAGGCCCAGAATTTTTTCATCATACTTGCGCCATCCGACACTCCGGCCCCGGGCCAGTACGTAACCGCGCGCCTGACAACGACTTCGTTCGATCTTAACGGCGCGCAGATAACCTGGACCCATAACGGCCGGACCGTCGCCCAGGGAGGGGGTGTCAAAGAATACTCCTTCACCGCCGGCTCTCTCGGCTCAAGAGAAAAGCTCGTAGTCTTGGCAACCGACACGAACGGTCTTCGTTACGACACCGAACTCTCGTTCGTCGTAACCGATATCTATATGCCGTGGCATGCGGATACATCAATCCCTTATTGGTACAAAGGCAAGGCGCTGGCTTCTCCGAAATCCGCGGTAACCGTAAGCGCGTTTCCGGAGATTGTTTCTGGAGGAAGAAAAATTCCTTCCTCCGGCCTGATCTTTCGCTGGTTCTTGGACGATGATTTCAAACAACAGCAATCGGGAACCGGAAAAAACACGTTCCGGTTCACGGCCGGATTTTCTTCGGGCGTTGCCCACACCGTGAGCCTCGAAGTTTCAAACATCGCGGGCGACATTACCGCCAAAAAATCGGTGAACATAGATGTGGTAAGCCCGTCAGTTTTAATTTACGAACACGACGCTCTTTTGGGAACGAAAAATAATCTGGCTTTTGGCGGACAAAGAAGCGGCGCCATTTTTGCCGGGGAAGAAAAATCGTTTGTGGCCCATCCGTTTTTCTTTTCTTTCTCAAACGGAAGCGTAAATTTAGACTACGTCTGGATCGTCAACGGACAAGAGGCTTTTGGGGACGAACCAAAAAACATTCTTCGTTTAAAAACAACGGCTGACGCCGGAGGGTTTGCGTCAATAAATATTCTGGTAAAAAATTTGTCCAACATATTACAAGACGCTAGACAAAGTTTTTCAATAAATGTTTTCTAAAATGTTCTATTTTTTAATAACGTCGGCCGTTTTCGCAAGCCCTATTTCTGTTTTTGCCGCGGTTGAAGCAAACATAACAGGAAGCTCTCCGGTCCCTGTTCCCGAGTGGGCCACGGGCGGTTTTCTTAATTTTCTTGGCTGGCTTTTTCCGGTAATGATCGCGGGCGCCGCTTTAATCGCCACTCTTTCCATTATATTCGCCGGTTTCCAATGGATGGCCGGCGCCATTTCTCCTCCGCAGGTTGAAGCCGCCAAAAACAGGATTTCGGCCTCCGTCTTGGGCTTGGCCATAGCCCTCGGCTCGTGGCTCATTTTAAATACCATAAACCCGGCGTTCACCACCCTAAAAGCGCCGAAGGGATTTACGTTGCAATGCCCCGGCGGAGTGTGCCCGAGTTGGGGAGAGGTGTTGTTTGGAACATCTAACACAGCCGACCTAACGCCGAAACCACTGGGTGAACTTGGGGGTTCTGCTCAAAAATTCGTCGGCTCTCCGGGCGGACAAGAACAAATAAATGCCGCAAACAATTTTGAAAACGTCGTGTGCCCAGGTAGGGGACAAGAGGCGCTTAAAAATCAATCTGGATCTGGTGGCGTGTGTGTTGAACCCACAAACGGAAACACGCGGTTAAGAGTGAAACAAATAAACTGCATAAATATATTTCAGGCGATGGAACTAAAAAGACTGGGAATTGTGCAGTCTGCCCCAGAACGACTCCCCGCTGGGTGTGAGAAAATATTAGACGAGTTTGTAGAAATTCCATGAATAAACCAATTTCTCCGGGGATTCGATCCCAGGATTATCCGAAAACTATTGGGATTCCTGGGATTCGATCCCAGGATTTTTAACCAGCAGTTATTTCTTTTATTAAATCCGCCTCGGCAACACCCCAGGACAAAACGAACTCTTTGAGTTCACTATGGCTATCAAAAAATTCCTTCACAAAATCTTCGTTGACAACCCCATTAAATCTTTTGTCATTTTTAAACAACGACCCGAAATTTGACCACTTGGCATTGATCAGAAGTTCTTCTGCTTTTTTCCGGTCGGTGATACCGCCATCTCTCCACTCCGGCATATCATTATCAAGGCTATTTAACGCAATATACGCAAAAAGGTGCTTTAAATAACGGTCTTTGTCTACCAACTTTGCTCGAAAGGCTCCCTGAAACAAAGGACCGGATCTCTTGTTTTTTAAATTATAAAAAGTGGTAAAACCAGTACCAATTTTCTGCATAAAAAGGGATATGCCATTCGGGACAACTTGTCTGAGTAACAAATGATAGTGTGTCGGCCTAAGATTAAATAGGCCAACATCAACAAGCCTTTCGCCCCCTCTTCCCTGGGATCGAATCCCAGGGTTGCTGGAATTGACGACCACATCCTTAATGTTTACCGGATCTGCTGTGTTAAACAAGCCTAATCCCTGAATAAATCTTTCATAGTACTCGTTTTTAGGAAAAACGATTTTGCCATCTATTCCGCGATTATAAATATGATATATCTCATCATCGGCCAGTTGTGGCTTAAAGGTGGGCATATAAATAATTGTAGCACAGTCTTCCCTGGGATTCGATCCCAGGGTGAAGGTTTAGAATGTTTTAGTTTTAGTAAAAATTCGGTTGACCACAAAAACACAACGACTAGTGTATGGTATAATAAAATCAGCGGATGAATAAACCTTTAGCCATCGGATTAATAATATTTTTCATACTCGTAATCGCCGGCGGGGCGATTTGGCTTACAATGAGACCCGCGGAAGAACCAACAACGACGGAGCGGGGGACTATTTTAAGATTTCCTTTCGGGTTGTTCGGCGGGGGGGAAGAGGAGCCGGTCACAACAACCCCAACCCCGACAGAAGAAGGGGAAAAACCAGCCCTTCTGCTTCTGGATTCGGGGCCAATTGAAAGTTTTACTCCAACCCAAAAGGGCGTAAGATACATTTCAAAACAAAACGGACACGTCTCCGAAATAGGCCCGAGGGGAGAGGAGCAAACGCGCGTTTCAAATACGACCATAACCGGAATTTTTGATTCCGCGTGGTCTCCAAACGCGTCAAAAACGGTTCTTAGATACTTGGAGAGCGGAAACACGAGAACCGTCTCCGCCGAATTCGTTTCAACTTCAACCAGGGCGGTTGTCCTCCCGCAAAACATAATCTCATTTGCTTTCGCGCCCGACAGAAACCGAATCGCCTACTTAGTACCAACATCCGCCGGCTCAAGATTGATCGCCGCGGACCCCGACAACACAAAACAAACCGAGACAACAAACCTGCCGTTCAAAGATTTCGACATCTTCTGGCCGGAAAATAATTTCGTATATTTTTTGAGCCGTCCATCTGGATCAGCCGGGGGATTTCTCTTCAGATACAGCATATCGGCAGGAACCTTGGATAAAATTTTGGATAATCTCGCCGGTCTGCAAATAAAATTCTCGGCCGACGGCCAAAAACTGGTCTACTCGGCATACGACTCGCAATTCCGCCAGCCAAGATTATACGTATATAATCTAAAAACCAAAGAAACAGCCAACATTCAGCTGCTGGGACTCGCCGACAAGTGCGTTTTCTCAAAAAATAACCAGAACAAGATTTACTGCGGACTTGACCGCAACCTGCCCGCATCCCTCTACCCGGACGATTGGATGAGGGGCGCCGTATCAACAAACGACTTGGTCTGGGAAATTGATTCCGCGGGCGGACAAAGAAAACAACTGGCTGATCGTGGGTTCGACATAGAACAAGTGGCGCTTTCCGAAGACGGCAAGTTTCTATATTTCACGGAAAAAAACAACGGCTCACTTTGGAGCCTCAGGATAGTTAACTAATTTTTTAGAGCGGCTTTATCACCACCCTCCTTTCCATTCCTTCGCCGGTGCTTTGAGTGACGATGTCCGGATATTCGGTGAGTGTCGCATGGATTATCCGCCGTTCATATGCGGTCATCGGGCGCATTTCAACTTCTTTTTTAAAATAACGCACCCGCTGGGCCGAAAGGCGCGCAAGGTCTTTTATCTCTTCTATTTTTTGTTTTTGGTAATCGTTGATGTCCACAAAAAATCTCAAATCGTCGGCATCGCTCGGAAATTCGCGCTCAACCATCTTGCGAACAACGTGGTTAAGCGCTTTGAGTCTTTCCCCGTCCTCTCCTATTAAAATTCCGCCGTCTCTGGTGTGAACCGTAAAAAAAAGATTTTCGGGATATTCGATAAGGTCCACCGAACCGGAACATCCCATCCGGTCAATCATGTTTTGTATTATCGTTTGAATTTTCTTTGTTGTTTCCTCCGGTATCATAAATATTTTTGGCCTTTTCCCGCACCACCCACTCGTGCACTATAGCAAAAAGGTTGAGGGTTGTCCAATACAAAGCCACCGCGGACGGAAAACGCATCGCGATAAAAAAAATGAAAACCGGCATGAAATAAGTCATCTGCAGGCTGAACATCTTTCCGAAGTCGTTTGCGGTCTTTTGCTGTTTTTGCGCCGTTTGCGGCAGTTGCGCAAGTTTTATCTGGACAAACTGTGAAACGGCGGCGGTGGCCGCAAGAACAATGCTTCCGCGCCCGAGATCAATCAGTCCCAGAAAAAAAGAGTTTATATGGGACGGCACAGGAACGAAAGAATAAAGATACGACGGATCGGGCTGGATACTCGCGCGAAAAACCAGATAGAGCGCTATAAGAACCGGAAGCTGTAAAAACAGAAGCAGTACCCCCGAAAGCGGATTGACACCGTGCGCGCGGTAAAGTTCCATTGTGCGCTTTGCCTGCTCCTCTTTATTTTTGAAACCGTCTTTTATTTTTTTAAGTTCCGGCTCTATCATTTTCATTTTTTGCTGCGTTTTTATAGAACGGTGCATCAAGGGAGATAAGGCAAGGCGAACCGTAAGAGTAAGCACAATAACCGCGAACCCTAAGTCGTTAAACGGCAGGACATCGGTCAAAAACACCAGCGCATTTAAAAGCGGGCGATAAAAAATTTCGTTAAAAAGAAATGAGAACCAGGACATTTTTATAAACTCGCCATAGATTTAAAAACTCGGACAAATTCGCCGTTCAGCCGTTCAAAATCAAGACCTGCCGCTTCTGGACGGACCTGAATAAATATATCAAAACATCTGTTTTTTCCGGTAATGTTTTTTTTCATTATTTCACTTATCCGGCGGCGCAACTTATTCCTGACCGTCGAGCGTTTATCCACTTTTTTTGAAACCGATATCGCCGCCCTCCAATTTTTTTCCGCGGACTCTTTGAAATAGGCGATAAAACCTCCGCTGACAACCTTTCTCCCCCCGCGGATGACGGCGTTTACGGCATTTTTGCCGCTTAGGCGGTTTTTACGCGCAAACGCCATTATTTAACCGTGAGTCTTTTGCGTCCTTTTTTCCTACGGGCGCTTAAAACGCGCCTCCCGCCCGCGGACCTTGACCTCTTAAGAAATCCGTGGACTCTTCTTCTTTTACGGCGCTTTGGCTGATATGTTCTTTTTGGCATACAAGGCCTGGTTTTTATTGAATAATAAGACCTGTCCGTCGAATCCCTCCGCTTTTGTTAAAAATTTTCAGGCGATTATTTAACCTTACCACAAAAAAACAGCCCGAACAATATTCACAAGACATCCACACTTTATTAACATCAGTATTAAGGTTTAGTAAAAATCCGGACATTAGTAAACGAGAAACATCGAGGATATAATATAAACATTGTCTTAAAATTTTTTAAAAAGTTTTCTTAATAAATTCAATCAATATATGACCAACGAAGAGCTCTGGAGAGAAATCCTTGGGGAACTGGAACTGACGGTCTCAAAGGCCAATTTCGCGACATGGTTTCAAAACACTTTTGTCGCTGACCAGTCAGAAGGAAAAATAACCGTAGGAACTCCGTCAGCTTTCGTTAAAGAGTGGCTCGAGGACAAATACCAAAAAAATATTTTAAAATTTCTGCGCCTACGTTCACCCGAAGTGCGTTCAATCGAGTTCAAGGTCGTGTCCAAGGAGGCTCCGCAAGAGAAAAAGGTGTCCGAAACCAAAAACGCCGAGGAACAAATGGACTTTAGGGAGATATATATAGATCGGGAGACAAATCTCAACCCACGATACACTTTTGATAACTTTATTGTGGGTACGTTTAACGAGCTGGTCCACGCTTCGGCTTTATCGGTAATAAACAACCTCGGGGTTTTATATAACCCGCTTTTTATTTACGGCGGAGTGGGACTGGGCAAGACTCATTTAATGCAGGCCATAGGAAACAAAATAAAAACAGACCGTCCGGAAAAAAAGATCTTTTATATTTCAGCCGAAAGATTCGCCAATGAGCTGGTCTCAGCCATCAGGAATAACGAAACAGGGATTTTTAAAGATAAATATCGTTCCTATGACGTAATGATACTCGACGATATTCAGTTTATATCAAGCCGCGGGTCGTCCACGCAGGAAGAAATATTCCATACTTTCAATACCCTGTATCAGGCAAACAAACAAATCATATTCTCCTCGGACCGCCCGCCCAAGTCCATTTCCAACATAGAAGACCGATTAAGATCCCGCTTTGAGGGCGGAATGATTGCCGATATAGCCGAACCGGACTATGAGACAAGACTCGCGATACTCCAGTCTAAGGCGGCCGAGAAACAGGAATATAGGCCGTCTTCCGAAGTGTTGGAACACATAGCGGCAAGCGTTCAGTCCAACATAAGAGAGCTTGAAGGATCACTCAATTCAATAATCGCGAGATCCAAAATCAAAAAAAGACCGTTAAGCCTGCCTGAAGTCAAAGAAATACTGATCAAAAACGAGAAACCAAGAAAAACCCTGAGCTCTCAGCATATAATAAGAAAAATAGCCCAATTTTACGAAGTGCCTGAAAAAAATCTTTTTGAAAAAACAAGAAGAAAGGAGGTGGTTAAACCCAGACAGATTGCCATGTATCTTATGAGGGAGGATTTTAACGGCTCTTTTCCTTATATCGGCAAGAAATTTGGCGGCCGCGATCACACAACAGCCATACACGCCTATACAAAAATATTAAACGATCTGAAAAAAGACGATCGGCTTAAAGAAGAATTGAAAACAATTAGAGCGCAGTTATATGAAGAAGAAAAACAGTGATTATTTTTAGGAAATCCTGTTGAAAAAATGTTTACAATTAAAATTTTTTTCTGCCGGCGCAAAAGTTACATGGTTTTTTTCACTGATTATCCACAAAAACAACAAAAAGTCCGTGTTAAAATTTGTTGTAAATAAAGATTAAAACGTGCTTTCCACTTATTCACATGAGTATCTACTTCAACAGTTATTTAAATTAAATAAAAATATATTATGGAACTGGTCTGTGTAAAAAACCAAATACAAAAATGTCTTCAACTGGCCGACAGACATACAAATCATACAGAAACAAATCCGATTCTTACCGGAGTGTTTTTAAAAGCCGAGAAAAATAATTTAATTATAAGATCGACCGACTTATACAGCGGTTTTGAAACAAAAATACCCGCTCAAATTAAAAAAGAGGGGGAGTTGGTTATTCCGTCAAAACCGGCCATATCGGTGTTGTCGTCCATAAACGACGAAAAAATAAAAATGGAGTCGAAGGAAGGAAATTTATATCTGACGACAAAAAATACATCTACAGTTTTAAAAACATACAACAACGAGGATTTTCCTAAATTACCAAAAATAAAAAACGGTTATAAGCTGGTTTTGGAAACAGAGAAACTTTTTTCTAATTTAAAAAATGTTTTTTTCGCCGCGGCGAATTCGGACATTAAACCGGAAATATCGGCTATTTTGTTTTCGGCCGGAGGAAGTAAGAATAAGTCCGAGGGCTCGCTTAAAATAACGGCCACGGATTCTTTCCGTTTAGCCGAGAAATCTTTCGAAGCAAATTTTGAAAAAACAGGGTCTTTTCTTTTTCCGGCGAGATCAGCGTCGAATTTTATGAAAATAATAGAAAATTTTGACGACCAGGTCGAAATAAACTTCGACGCCCAGCATCTTTTTGTTTCGCATCCTTATTTTTCATACTTTACCCGGCTGACGGAAGGAAGTTTTCCTGATTACGAACAAATAATACCATCATCGTTTACCACTGAAGCCACCCTGTCTAAAAAAGATCTTATCGAAAATTTAAAATTGGCCGGAGTTTTGTCGGGACGCCTAAAAGAAATAAAAATGCGCATTTATTCCGGGGACAACCTTCTCGAAATAACCACCAGCGACAACGAGTTCGGAGAACACACAAGCCATCTTCCGGCGCAAATAACCGGAGAGAATTTGGAGATATCCTTTAATCAAAGGTATTTACTTGAGGGCCTTGAGCCCGTGAATTCAGACGGAGTTATTTTGCGTTTTTCCGGCGCGAATCGGCCGCTTTTGATACAAAACCCCAGGGATGTTTCCTATTTGTATCTGGTGATGCCGATGAAGAGTTCCTGATTACGATGTCTTTTAAAAAAATTTTTGAACTTCTCGAGAGGTTTGAAAATATAAAAAACCACGGCTCGGCCGTGGAAAAAGAAGTTGTCGGATGGTGTTTAAAAAAAACCAACCTGGATCCGAAAGAAATAAGCATTAAAGTACGGAGACCCAATATAATCATTTCAACAAGAAGCGCCTCGGCTAAAACCGTTATTTTTACCGCGCAGAACTCCCTTTTTAAAGAATTAAGAGACAAATTCGGTGAAAAAGCCCCGGAGAAGATTCTCTTCAAGTAGTTATTTTAAGCGGATGTCTTTTTCCAGAGAAGACCTGTTTCCGACACTATCGTAAATATTTATTACCAGTTTTTCCTGAGGCTTAAGATCTTTTATTTTGGACAAGTCTATGGAAAAAAAGTACGGCGGATTTTTTATCGATCCCATGAACCTGTTTCCGAAAATAATGTCCATTTGGCTTACGGGATAGCGCGACGACGCGGATATGGAAAACGGAACCAATCCCGAGTAGGAAGTTTCGTCGGGAGGCGGAATGTGGAAAGAAATTTTTGGTTCGTACTCAGGCAGATGGACGTCGTCGAACTGAGACGGAATATCGTTTTCGTTTTCTTCGCGGATATTTTTTGACTGGGTCCATAATCTTACCGGATATTCCCACAAACTAAATTGCGAATCTGCCGACGAATTTTCCGGAAACGGCCCGTCCGGATTGTTTTTATCAACCCAATAAAGAATAGAATGAATTTGGGTCAGCGGTTTTTCCTCGCGGTATTGGGGCGGAGTGAATTCCGTTGCAAGTTTGCCGGATATTTTGTCTATCAAATATGTTTTACTTCCGCGCCACTCTCCTTTGAGAACCGCTTTTTGTGCGGAGCCGGAGACCGGCGGAACAAACTCTTTTTTCTCTAAATTTTTCGACGCCTCTTGAAAAAAAGCATTCCACAAAGGAGCTGCGATAAATCCGGCAATGCTTTTAACCATTTCGGAATTATCGTTGTTTCCAAACCAAACGCCCCAGGCCAGATTCGGCGTGTATCCTATAACCCAGGCGTCTCGGGAGTCGTTGGTTGTTCCTGTTTTGGCCGCAACACTCCAGCCCGGAAAATATAAAGGAGAACTGACTCCGAACGCGGGCGATCTTGCGGCGTTGTCCGAGAGAATATCGTTTATTAAACGTGCCGTCTGCGGGTCGAGGACTTGTGCAGGCTGGTGATGGAATTCTTCGAGGATATTTCCTTTCGAGTCTTCGACACGCAGGATCGCGACTAGGGGGTTTTTTATTCCGTCGTTCGCAAAAACACCGTAAGCGCCCACCATTTCAAGCAGTTTAACTTCTCCTCCTCCTAAAACCAAGGACAATCCGTAGCGATCAGGCTCGGTAAGTGTTGTTATACCCAAAGAACCGGCTGTTTTTAACGCGTTATTTATTCCGGCAAGATATAAAGTTTTAACTGCCGGTATGTTTATTGACTGTGCCAGGGCTTCGCGCAGGGTCACCGGCCCGCGGAAAATTTCGTCGTAATTTTTAGGATGATAGCACTCGTCCTTTTTTTCTTCGCCGGAGGCCTCCCTCACGATGGCAGATGCCGCATCCGGATCGCACGACGGATTAAATTCGGTCGGAAGGTCAAAAACCGCCGTATCGGGCGTATAACCTTTACTGAAGGCTGTTGCGTAAACAAACGGCTTGAAAGCCGACCCGGGTTGGCGGCCCGAAGCGTAAGCGGTTACGTTTACGTGCGGTTCAAATTTGCAGTCTACTCCCGGAGAACATCCTTCCGGTTCCGGGTCCGAAAACCAGTTTTTTGATCCGACCATAACGAGTATTTGTCCTGTTTGGGGATCCGTTGCCGTAAGGCCCGCGTTATAAACATTGAATTTTATTTCCTCGTCTTCAACGAATTGTTCGGTCAGATCCTCCGCTTTTTGCTGAAGTTCCCAATCAAGCGTGGTTATAACCTTTAGACCGCCCGACTCCACCGCGTCTTCGCCGTACTTTTCGGTAAGATAGTCCCGAACGTAGAACACGAAATGGGGAGCTTTGAGGGTTTCGTTTCCGCGCGCGACAAACTCAACTTTTTCTTCCGTTGCTTTTTGGGCCTCTTCGGAATTTATGAAACCAAGATCAAGCATCCTTTTTAAAACCAGATTTTTTCTGTCATCAAGCTTGTCTCTGTGCGAGCCGTATGGGGAATAAAAGGTCGGAGCGTTGGGCAGTGACACCAAGTAAGCCGACTCGGCCAAGGTCAGATCCCGGACTTTTTTTCCGAAAAACGTTTCGGCGGCGGCCGCAATGCCGTAGGCCGAAGACCCGTAGGGTATTTCGTTTAGGTAAAAACCCAAAATTTCATCTTTATTGAAAACCCGCTCAACTTTAAGGGCCAAAACCAGCTCTTTCAGTTTTCGGCTGATTGTTTTTTCGTCGGTTAAAAGGGCTTTTTTGACCAGCTGCTGGGTTATGGTTGATCCCCCTTGGCGCGCTCCTCCATATAGGGTGTTGACTAGGGCCGCGCGTACGATAGCGAAAGGCCTTACCCCGCGATGGTTATAAAAACTTGAGTCTTCTATCGCCACGGTAGCGTTCCTTATGGACGGAGGAATATCCGCGAGCGGTACGACTGTTCTTCTGATGTCGTTATGTATATCGTAAAGGAGAATGTTTTCGGATCGGTCGTATATTTTGGTTGATTGTATTATTTTTCGGGCGTCAAACGACTCAAAATCAGGGATATCCAAAGTAAGCGCCCAGACGGAAATCGCGCCG
>MHMQ01000032.1:2077-102636 GCA_001819395.1 Candidatus Niyogibacteria bacterium RIFCSPLOWO2_01_FULL_45_48 | reverse complement strand
TGTTTTTGAGATCGTTGTATTTGGCAAATATCAAGTCGGGGTTTTTGAAAGCGAATGTTCCGGCTAGAGTAACTATAAGAATCGACGCAAACGATTTTACAAAAAGAGGTTTGGACAAAAACCCAAACCGAGTTTTAAAGACGCCCCAAAACTCGGTTTGGGTTTTTTCCGGAGCCGGATCTCCCAAAAGCATCACATCCCAGGGGTCAAGAGATTTTATCTTTCGACTGAATAAAACCTGTTTCGGGTTTAGGTTGAATTTAGGGAGATTGATCTTTGGAAATTTTGGCAGACGCAAAGCCTGCTGGGGCTCAAAAGCTTCTGTGGTTTCCGGTTTCGAAGACATCTCGAGCCCGCTCGAGATGTCTAAGAACTCCTTTTTCAGCAGTTCGACTTCTTTTACCACATCAAACTCGTTTTTTCGTTCGCTTGCCTTTTTTGTAAACCATTCTTTAAGCGCACTTTCGGGTATAAACCAGACACCGTCTATTTTTTTTGCGGGCATTGAGCCTTTTCGTATAAGTTGGCCTAAATAGTCCCGATGATAATTGGAAATTTCTGACGCGAGAATAAGGGAGAGGTATTTTTTGCCTTCCCTTACGATAAGTTTCGGTTTTTTTAAAAATCCGTTTTTGCTTGACATTAAGTATGTCTCGACCAGCTCTCGATAGATATCCTAAACATATTCAAATCACATCGACACATATCTTAATTATTTAATTTTTATAAATTAAATGCCATGATTTTTTTCTTAAATCTGTGGATAACAATAAAAAAATAAAAAATTTTATAAACGAGATTGATTGGAAAACAAAAACAGCGGAGCATTTTTTCCGCTGTCGAGAACCTTAAAAAAGATTGATAAACCTTATAAAACCTTTTCCGCCTCTATCTATCCGGCGGGATATTATAATAGTTAAGCAAAAACTTAATTATCTCCATGAACGGCTCGGTAAGCGTGTTAGAGGCATAAAGTACTCCTCTTGGTCTTACCAAAAACATCACAACCGCGAACTTAGCGTTATAAGCCGGAGCATAGCCGAAAAAGGCGTGAAGAAAATCGTCTGAATATCCCCCGTGTCCGTCGGACATTTGTGCCGTGCCGGTTTTAGCCGCAATTGAATAGTGTTCGTTTTTTTGCGTCCCGCCCAGAAGCGCCTCATCAACCACTTGCGCAAGCATACGGGTTATTTCTTCCGATGTCTGCGGTTTTATGATTCCCTCTTTAATTTCCGGTTCATTAAAAATATCCGGCGATCCGTCAACCAAAACCCGGTCAATAACAAAAGGCTTAACCAGCTTGCCTCCGTTGGCTAAGACGCTTATTGCCCTTAAAAACTCCAAAGGCGTTACCGCGACACCCTGCCCAAACGAAGCGGTTGCTGATTCGATTTCGCGTCCGGATTCCAAATTGGATAAATTGCCCGAAACTTCTCCCGGCAGCTCAACGCCTGTTTTTTGCGACAAGCCAAGTTTTTCAAAATACTCCTGAAGCGCCTTTGGTCCTATTTCGCGCATGACAAAAACCGCGCCGGTATTAAGCGATTGGTTTAAAACTTCCTGCATACTAACCTCCCCGCGTCCTTTACCATCGTAGTTTTCAATTCTGTGATTGTTTATCACTAAATACCCGTTATCAAAATACGTAGTCTCGGGTGTTATTTTTCCGAGGTCAATTCCCGCAGCCATGGTCAGCGGTTTGAATACGGAGCCAAGTTCGTAAATATGTTCAACTGACGGATTTATAAAAACATCAGGCGATTTTACTTCGCCATAAAGATTTGGATCAAATGTCGGGCGGGAGGCCATGGCCAAGATGCGTCCGGTTTGGGGGTCCATAACGATCGCCCCCGCTCTTTCGGCATCCCATTTTACGTATGCTTCTTCCAGTACTTTTTCAAGAAAGAACTGCGCCTGCGGTTCTATGGTTAAAACAACGCTGGCTGAAGATTTTACGCCCGGAAACAGTTTTTTGCCCCAATCAAGAAAGGTTCCGGCCAGTGTTCGTCTTCCGCTTAAATAACTTTCTTCGCCTTCAAGAAGCGCCTCCCGCGAATACTCTATGCCCGACCGGCCGACTATATCGTCCTCTTTATACCCGGCAAACCCTACGACCGAGGACGCCAGCTCTCTGGCGGGATAAAACCGCCACTCTTCGGGCGAGACCCCGACGCCGGCCAGTTTTAAATCAATAATCTTCTCGGCCAGACCGTTTTCAAGTTTGTGGCTTATGATCTCGTAAGGATCGTTTATTTTGGCTGCTCTTTCCAAAAAAACACCCTCATCTAAAGTCGGCAAGAGCTCGGAAAGTTTGCCGTAAATATACTCCGCGTCTTCTATTTTTCTCGGATCGATATATAAAAGATAACCGCTTTTCGTACTCGCCACACGGAACAGCCCTCCGTCTTTTTCGGAAAGATAAATACTCCCGCGTCTTATGCTCGCGTCAAGCGAAGAAATATGCTGACGTTCGGCCAAGGTTTCGTAATACGCGCGGGAGGCAACCTGTAAAAAAAACAACCGGCTGATAATAACCAAGCCTAGCACGCTTAAAAAAATGCCGACGACCAGCATTCTGCCGTCAAGTCGAACCCTCATGTTAATTTTTATTCTTTATTTTTATTGAGTAAAACCTTGAGCCCGAGCCAAAGAACCGAAGCGCTCGACAAAGAGCGGGTTTTTCGCCGAAGCTAGACCCAGGCTTTCCCGTCCTTCGTCAAACAGGCTTTCGAGCTTGGCCATGTACTTCTCCTCGACCTGCTGGTAAAAAATGCCGTCACTTTTGGTCAGCTCAAGCTCTTTTTCTATTCTATACGACAGATCCACTATTGAGTAAACGGAGTAGATATAAACCAAAAAAAACGCGCTTAAAAGAAAGGTCAGTGCCCAAAAGACCCGTACGTTCAGGCGTTCGGCTTTGTTAGACAGTATATATGAAGTGTTTATTTTTAAATTAGTCATTTTTTGCTTTTAAAAGCGCGCGTAATTTCGAGGATCTGGAACGTGGATTTTGTCTGGCCTCTTCCATGTCGGGCACGATGGGTTTTTTGGTCAGGATTTCGCCAAGGCCCTCTTTTTTCTTATTTCTAAAAAAGTTTTTTACGATACGGTCTTCAAGAGAGTGAAACGAGATAACCGCTAGGCGCCCTCCGATTTCCAAAACGCTCCATGCCTCACGAAGCCCGTTTTCCAGCGCGCCCAGCTCGTCATTAACCGCGATCCTTAACGCCTGAAAAGTTCTCGTGGCCGGATGGATTCTTTGCTTTTGATACGCCTTCGGTACCGCTTCCAGAATTATTTTGGCAAGTTCAGCTGTCTTCATAATTCTTGACCGTTTTCTTTCTTTAACGATCGCTCCGGCAATCCTCGGGGCATAACGCTCTTCGCCGTATTCCCGAAAAATTTCGGTAAGATCGCTTTCGGACCAACTGTTCACAATACGCGCGGCAGTTAATCGGTCGGGTTCTGTTGTGGACTCAAAGGTCATAATCAGCGGTTCGTCGCGCAAAAATGAAAATCCCCTTCCCGACCTCTCCAGCTGGTCGGAGCTCATACCCAGATCAAAAAGAATACCGTCATAAGTCTTAGAAAAATCTTTTACCAGACCTGACAGGCCTCTGAAGTTTCCGCAAACCGCTTTCAGGCGGGTATCCGAAGAAAATTTATGTTTTAACCGCTTGACTGTTTCTTCGTCCCTGTCTATTGCGACCAAAACGGCGTCATTGTTCATTCTCTTTAAAATTTCGGCCGTATGCCCTCCGCCGTTCGCAGTAGAGTCAATAAAGGCGCGACCACGCTCCGGCTCCAAAATTTTTATTGCTTCATTTAAAAGTACCGGTATATGAGCCATGCCTCAGTAGGCTCCTATCTCTCCGAGTTTTTCCGCCAAAACGTCAGCCTGCTTTTCTATTTCGGATTTATAACTATCCCACCTTGTCGCGTCCCAAATTTCCAAATACTTATGGACTCCGGCGACAACCACCCTTTCCGAAAGTCCGGCATACTCTTTAAGCGTTTCGGGAATCAAAACCCGCCCGAGAGCATCCATCTCAACATGCGCAGCGCCACCCAGGAAAAACCTGACAAACCTTCTTGTGTCTGCTTGTCCCATGGGTAAGTTTGAAAGTTTTTCGGCAATATGCTCCCACTCTTTTATCGGATAGACATATAAGCATCTGTCCAAGCCCTTGGTAATAACGGCATTATTGCCAAGCTCTTTACGAAGCTTGGCTGGCAAGGCCACCCGCTTTTTAGCGTCTAGTGTGTGCTGAAATTCTCCTATTAGCATTAAATTTTAGCGATTTTTGTGGAGTTATCCACACTATCCACAGATTTATCCACAATTCACCACTTATCTATAACTTTATACCACTTTTATATATGAAGCAACCACAACGCTGTCTGTGGATAACTATTTTCAAAAAAGGCTTATTTTAAGGCATTTTTAAAATATCTATTGACAGGACTACATATTTTTGCTATAATTAACCTTGAAATAGTTGAACCAGCTGTTCTTCCTCAAACCCTACAAGGGGGGTCAAGATGAACCAGCACATGGTTAACCTGTTCTTCGCAAGGTCAGAGGGCCTCCGCAGGCAAGCCCAAGCCGTCCGCCAGACGGTCGACCAGGGCATGACCCTGGTCTTCGAGCAGATGGGGGTATGGTTGCAGGCGAACATCAGCAAGACGTTCGCCGTCGTCGATCAGGAACTCGTCATCCCCGACCCCATTCTGGATAAGAGCCGGAACATGGCCTACCAGCTGGGTCTGGGCCACGCCTTCGACGAAGGGTTCTCGGGGGAGCCGAGCAATAGGCGCGAGTTCCTTCAGATCTTCCGGATCACACGGAGAGCCCACTTCCGCGCGATTCGCGGAATCCGGCACGAGGCATCCAACCTCTGCCGCGCGGCCAAGCAGTTCCGGAAGAAAATTCCGGCGGAACTCCGTCCCAAAAGCGCCTTCGCCGCCTAGTCGCGGCTAGGCAGGCCCAAAAAGGGCTGGTCCAACATCGGATCAGCCCTTTTCTTATTCAATGGTTTATTTAATTACTTCGGCCTCATTGTGGGAAAAAATATCACTTCGCGTATGTTTACCGAATCGGTGAAAATCATGGCAAGTCTATCTATCCCGATACCCAGCCCTGCCGCCGGCGGCATACCATGTTCAAGGGTCTCAATAAATTCTTCGTCCATAGGACTCGCCTCTTCATCTCCCGACTCGCACATTGCTTCCTGGGATTCAAAACGCCGGCGCTGTTCTTCCGGGTCGTTTAATTCCGAAAAACCTTTAGCCAGCTCGAGGCCTCCCATAACCAGCTGATACATGTCGGCCATTCCCGGATGTTTTTTGGACTCTTTGGCAAGCGGTAAAATATCAAGCGGATAATACTGCACAAAAGTCGGCTGAATTATTTTCGGCCGGCATATTTTTTTAAAAATTTTGTCGGCCACTTTGGCTTTGGTGTCGCCCCGCTCCGTTTCTACGCCAAACCGCTTGGCTTTAAGTTCGAACTCTTCGTCCGGCATCTTGCGGTAATTATTTACCAAAGCAAAGCGCCCAAGCGCGTCCTCAAAAGACATTCGCGCGAATTTTTTTGAAAAATTTACATCCGAGCCCTGGTATTTCAGAACCGCCGACTTATTAACGGTCTTCGCGAGATAACGCATTAATTTTTCGACAAATTCCATGTGGCTTTCGGCATCCGAAAACGCTTCATAAAGCTCGAGCTCGGTAAATTCCGGATTATGGGTCGCGTCAATCCCCTCGTTTCTGAAACTTCGGCCAATTTCATAAATCTTTTCAAGTCCGCCCACAAGCAGTCTTTTCAGATAAAGCTCGGGTGCAATACGCAAGTAAAAATCCTGCCCCAAAGCGTTGTGATGAGTTTTAAACGGCTTCGCCGCGGCACCTCCGGCCAAAGGATGCAAAATCGGGGTCTCAACCTCCTGAAAACCGGCTTTATCCAAAAAACGGCGGATTTCTGCCACCAACGCCGTCCGTTTGTCAAAATGCGCCCGAACCTCCGGATTGGACAAAAGATCCAGATATCTTTTGCGATAGCGCTCTTCCACGTCCTGAAGGCCGTGCCACTTTTCGGGCAGTGGCTGAAGGCTTTTGGCCAAAATTCTGTGCGACGAGGCCAGGAGGGTTTTTTCTTTTTTCTTGGTTAAAAAAAGCCTGCCCTTAAACTCAAAAAAATCGCCGACATCCGCCGTCTCATTGAAAAGCAAAAACTGGTCCCGCCCGACCTCGTCTTCTTTCAGATAGATTTGGAATTTGCCGCGCCCGTCATAAACATCGCAAAAAACAGACCCCCCGTGCGCTCTTATCGCGACTATGCGTCCGTTTAAGAGAAGCGATTTTTTTTTCTTCAATCCGGCAAAGTTGTTTTTTAATTCAACCAAAGAAAATAGCCCGGCGCTTTCGGCTGGATACGGATCAACACCGGATTCTTTTATTTTTACGAGCTTCTCAAGCCTGGCAGACCTGATCTCATCAAGACTCATTTTTATATTATATCAAGAATATTGTATTTTACCTCGCCCTTGGGCGCCAAAACTTTGATTTCTTCTCCTTTTTTACGCCCCAAAAGAGCCCGTCCCAGCGGCGATTCGTAAGATATTTTTGATTTTGCAGGGTCGGCTTCCTCCGAGCCCACAAGCAAGAAACGCATTTCGTCCGCAGATCCGGCCTTAGCCACAATCACCGTTGAGCCTATGGTGATGTTTTCTTTGGCCGGAGAGGCCGACATAAGGATCGATCGGGCCAGCAAGTCTTCAACCTCGGCGACTCTGCGTTCGTTTTCGAGCTGGGCCTCCTTGGCTTCGTGGTATTCGGAATTTTCCGAAAGATCTCCAAGCCCTTTGGCATATTCAAGACGGCCGGCTATTTCTTTTCTTTTAGCGGTTTTAAGATTTTCCAGTTCGGCTTTGAGGCGGGCAAATCCCTCCGCACTCAAATATTCCGTATTTTGAAAGTTGTTCATGTTTTATATTTAGGGGCAGTTGGCGCGCCCTGTCTTTTAATGACTCGGGAATTATAATCCTTTTAAAAGACAAAGTCAATAGGACGGAACCTTCATAATTATACGCCTAATTTACCGAACCGACCAATTCCGGCCGGTTGTGAATAATCCAGCCGATAAACTCTCTTGCCACGTAAGTGGATCCGACCAGGTTTTGCGAGCTCCCCGCCTCCAAAACCACCGCCAGCGCAAATTTTGGGCTTTCATAAGGCATAAAGCCCATAAACCACGAGTTCACCTTCTTTTTTTCGGAACCAAGTTCGGCCGTCCCAGTTTTACCTGCGATTTTAACCCCGAGTCCCGAAAGAGCCGACGCCGTGCCATATTCAACCGCCTGCATCATTCCTTCTTTTACGACCTTAAAAGCGTCTTCCGAAATGGCTGTTTTTTTATCCGGTTCGAGCTCGGGCGCCCGAAAGCCGTTTTTTGAAACCAAACTTTTGACAATATGGATATCTTTTTTTAAGCCGTCGTTAGCTATGACTGCCGCGATCTGCGCCATTTGCAAGGGCGTTACCTGAAGCATCCCCTGCCCTATGCTTAAATTGTAAGTGTCGCCCACGCGCCACACCGGATCCGAAGGAGTATTTTTTTCTTTCCATTCGGGCGTCGGCAAGAAACCCTCGGCTTCGGACAGCTCAACCCCTACATCCGCGCCCAGACCCATACGAGAAGCATAATCAACAATCTTTTTTACTCCGAGTCCCGCCTGATTCCCAAACCCTCCGCCGACGGTATAAAAATAGACGTTAGATGAAACCGCAATGGCTCTTCGCATGTCAACCAGACCGTGGGCTTTCCAGTCGTAAAAAACACTCGGCTCTTCGGGAAAGTACGGATTAGGAATCGATATGCTCCCGGAACTTAAAATCTGGCGGGAGGGATCTATTATTTTTTCGGAAAGAACCCCGAGCGCCACTATGGTTTTAAAAATAGAACCCGGAGCGTAAAGGCCCTCAAACGCCCTGAAAAAAAACGGGGAGTCGGCGCTTTTAAAATAGGAGTCAAGCTGATTTTCCGATGAATTTCCGGATAAAACAGCCGAATCAAACTCCGGAAAACTTACCGCCGACAAAATATCGCCGCTTTCGGTATCAACAACCACAGCCGAACCCGCTTTGAAACCGCGTTCACGCACAACGCTCGCAATTATAGAAAAAAGTTCCGATTGTATTTCAGCGTCTATGGTAAGCACCACGCCTTCTCCATTTTCCGGATCAAGCTCAACCGCCTCGGACAAAATTTCCCCCGAAGCGCTTTCTTCAACAAGACGCGAGCCGTCTTTGCCCCTAAGAATATTATCGTAGGCCTTTTCAATTCCCGCCCGGCCGACTTTTGCTTGTGGGCTGATATCCCCGGAAAAGTCTTCAGGATACCCCGTGTAGCCCACAAGGTGCGCGAGGCCCGGCTTTTTCCAGTAGGACCTTCCATCCGGCTCGTTCCACGCAATTTCCCGCATGTCGCGGTCATAGATCAGCCCCCGCTCGGCCGGAAGCCTTGTGCGAACTAAAGTGTTATTTTCGGCTCTTGCGAGATAGCCGTCATGATTAAATATCTGTAGGCTAAAAAGCTGAAAAACAATCGCCAGCGACCCTAAAACAAAAATTGTCAAAATAAAACGCGGGATTTGCGGCGAAACGGGAGTTTCGATGCGTCCTTCAAAAAGATCACGTTCAAAGCCAGGAAGATTTTTTGAATCCAAAAATATTTCGTCCGGCTCGATATCTTTTTGAGCCAAATTTTTTGCTTTTTTCCAGAACATAATAACTTTTATAACTCCGCAACGTACACGCACACCAGGTGTACGTATACGTACACCTGGTGTGCGTCATTGTTCATTAGTTACATTTTCTATAATTTCGTAATCTTCGCTGCTCCATTCCCGTAAAGCCTTAATGTGCTCTTTTGAAGAATTATAATAATTATTAAAAAACTCTTTGTTTATAAGTTTACAAATTATTGGATTAGCGGCTGACTCATTTAAAAATACAGGCAGGCTTGACCATCTATATGATTTAAGTATTTTTTCTGCTTTTGGCCAATCTTTAAATTTGCCCTCTCTCCAACTTTTAGATATAAGATCTAACGAGTTGGCGTGTAAATACGTCAACAGGTGTTGACCTTGCGCATCAGAAGAAACGCGAACCGCTTTATACGGACCGATAAACAAGTGGCCTCGCCTTCCTTCTCTCGCATTAAACAATTTTGCGAGCCCATTGCATGTTCGTTGCATTAATTTCTGAACACCATTTTCAACAATTTGTTTGAGTAATATATGAAAATGATCCGGCATTAGCTCAAGAGCGTAAAAATCAACTAAGTCGTTTTTTGCCTTGAGGACGTCTCTCTCCTTTTTTCTGCGCCAATCGCGCGGAAGTTCAGAGAAGGTATTCGCCAAAAGAAGACTTTCTAAAAAATATTCTGCATATTCGGGAGTATTAAAAATTTTTATCCACTCAACCGTACGATTACAAACATGAAATATTTCGCCAGTAGCAAGTTCAACTTCTCTCATAATATTAGACATAATACCATACAACAAAATCAATGCTACGCACACCAGGTGTACGCATGCGTACACCTGGTGTGCGTATGAATGAATGCCGTATAATGCAAAATCAGGTTCGGCCGATTAGGGTTATAACCATGCCTATGACCGCAAAAACTACTGCGATCACCCAAAAACGCATGGTCACCTGATGCGCCGGCCAGCCGACGGCTTCCAGGTGATGATGCAGCGGCGCGACTTTAAAAATTTTACGCCCGAAAAATCTTTTGGATAAAAGCTGAATCAGGCTTGAGCCGGAAGCTAAAACCAAAGGCAGGGCAATAATCGGCAAAACCGCGACCGAATCGGTGAGAAACGCAAGTACGGTCAAAGTCGTGGTCAAACCCATTATCCCCGACTCTCCCATATAAAATCTTGCCGGCGGAATGTTGTACCATAAAAATGCCAGAAGAGCTCCGACGATGGACGCGGCGAAAGTCGCAAGGTCAAGCTGGTTTTGAAAAAAAGCTATGCCGGCATAAGCGCTGAAAGACGCGGCGAGCACTCCGCCGGCAAGCCCGTCGAGACCGTCAATAACACCGCCAGAAAAGGTGGCCACCATTACAATAACGAAAAAAATCGGAAACACGATTCCGAGTTCGATACCGCCCCAAAAGGGCACAAAAACGCTGGATATCTCCAGTTTTGTATAAAACCACCAAGCGCCGGCCGAAGCAATCAAGATTATCATGGCCAGCCTTCTCGAAAAACGCATTCCGCCGGCAATATATTTTCCTTTTCCGAAAATCTGCAAAAAATCATCGGCCAATCCAACGAGAGAGGCGGAAATCAGAGTAAATAATGGAAGCCACGTCTGGGCCCGGCTTAAAAAATTTAGTTTATGAAAAATAAATTGCGCCGGAAAAAAATAAATAAAGACCCGAAACAAAACAATCATCATGAGCGGAACAGTCCAAATCAAAATTCCGCCAAGGCGCGGAACTGCCGTCTCGCGCTCGCGGTGCAATTTGCTGAAAATCGGGGTCGGAGATCCGTCCGGAGCAAATTGCCTGACCTCCTTACGCCACATTTTGTACTTATATAAATAATGCGTAAGAACCGGGGTCAGAGCCATTCCGGCAAAAAACGCGATGACTGACCCGCCAAAAACTTTCAAAACATTGAGAATCATAGGTTTTTTACGTGTGCAAGCGTGGCTTCATAAAGTTTAAGAGCGTCCGAAAATCTGCCTTCGTAGGAAGAACCCAAAATAACCGCGACAAATTGGGATCCGGGTCCGGCGCCATAGGCAAAAACAAGATTCCCGCCCGCAAGTTCAGTATAACCCGTCTTGGCCGCGATAAGTTCCGGAATCGGCATTATCGGCTTTGCGCTGGATTCAAAAATATGTTTTTTGCCGACAAGAGAATATATGGTTATTTGCGGACGCGAAGTGGCCGAAATCAAGTCCGGATGGTTTTTCAAGATCCACGAAAAAAGACGGGCGGTTTCTTCGGCGTTTCCGTACGCGCCGGAAAGCCTGTCATCCATATCCAGACCCGTGGGGTTTAAAAAATAGGTTTTTTGCAAACCCAAGCGGCTGACGAACAAGTTCATTTCATTTACAAACCACGCGCCGTCGGGCTTTCCTCCGTTTTCCTTGGCCCATAAAGCAAGGGCGAAGGCCGCGTCGTTAGAAGACCGGACCAGCATTGAATCCATCAAGTCTTTGGCGTTAAAAGATTCGCCGACCAAAAATCCGTCGTCTCCTTCCTGTAAAACGGCATCAGCAGTCATCGGAATTATTACCGCTCCCTCACTAAGTAAACTGCCCCCGATGTCATAAATGACGGCAGCGGTGATGAGTTTGGTCAGGCTGGCAAGGGGGCGCTCAAGATCCGAATTTTTTTGAAAAATAAATTTATCGTTTGATAAATCCAAAACAGCCGCCGCCTCGGCTTCGACAGCCAAACTTTCAAACGGATTGTTTTTGGTAAGCTCACCGTCCGAAAGAGCGGTATTGGCGGTCGAAAAAACCGGTTCCATCGGCGCGACGTCAACCCAAACACCCGGCCCGGAAACGCTTAGGCTGGCCAAAAAAAGAAGGACGGATATGAAAAAAAACGCGCGCATCAATCTTCGGAAGAATTAGTTTCTATAAATTTCCCGAGTCTTTGCGTGAATTCGCCGTAATCGGGAAGTTCATCCATTTTGCCCAATCCTAAAAATTTCAAAAACCCGAAAGACGCTTGATAAATATAAGTACGCCCGTCTTTTGGATTAGACTTCCTTTCTATCAGCCCGCGGATAAGGAGATTTCTAAGTATGTAAGAAGAATTCACGCCTCGAATATAGTCTATTTCCGCCCGGGTTATCGGCCCGCGGTAAGCCACAACCGCAAGGGTTTCGGCCGACGCGCGGCTTAATTCGCCGGAAATTTCTTCGGAGACAAGCGCTCCGACATCTTTTGTAAAATCAGGCCTGGTTGCCAACTGCAAAGAATTGTCTTTCCAAACCAAAGTCAGGGCCGTGCCAGACAAAGACTTATCCAGCTCTTCTGCGGCTTGTTTTATTTTGGTTTTATCGGCACCTAAAAATTTGGCCAGCCTTTCGAGCGTAATCGGCTCGCCATGCACAAAAAGCACCGCTTCTATTCTTTTTGATAAATTCTCCATTATGTTTTTTTAAGCTCAACTTCACCGAAGGCGTTTTTTTGCTCTACCTCAAAAAACCCTTGTTTGACAAGCTCAAGGAGAGCCAAAAAACCGACAATGAGCTCTACTTTATCCTTGGCCGAAATGACCTTTTCCAAAGGGCCGGAGAGCCTGTCCCGTATTCTGCCTATAAGCTCTCTTGTTTTTTCTTCAATTGTTATAACTTTAGCCAATGTGTGCTTCGGAAGCAAATCCGGTTTCGGCAGCGCGTCAAGAATTCCTAAAATCATTGTTTTTAACGAGCCCGCGGTCGTTTTTTCCGGAGGCAAAAAACCGAATTCGTATCCGGAAAACGCTTCGCGTGAAAAAAGACGGCTGTTTTTACTCGCGCGTTCCCGCAGGCTCCCCGCCAGATCTTTGAAAAGCTTAAGAAGTTTCAGGCGGTTTTCAAGCTCTTCTATCGACCCCTCTTCTTCCTCCGTCAGTTCCAAGGTCGGCAAAAGCGTTCTTGATTTTATGAGCATCAGGGTCGCGCCAATGGATAGAAACGCGGCGGCTTCGGATCGGGAAATGTCGCCCAAGGTCTTTAAGTAGGACAGGAAATCCTCGCAAACTTTGGAGAGAGATATTTCTCCTATAGAAAGTTTCTGGTCTTCAATCAAACTCAAAAGGACCTCAAACGGCCCCTCAAATTTTTCGGTCTTAACCTCGTACGCCATTCCAACATTTTAACGTAAAACCGGCGTTTTGAAAAGAAAAAACATCTATTTTGAAAAAAACGTCATTGGTTCAATAAGTAAGCACGCTTTGCTGTCATTTGGCTGCGTACGCTGAAAAAGACAGCATTTTGTTTTTCTATTTTTTCTTTCTTTTTATACTCAACCCAAGTTCATCCAGCTGTTTTTTGTCCAACTCCGATGGCGCTGACATCATAAGGTCGCGGCCGTCGCCTGTTTTGGGAAAAGCGATGACTTCGCGGATGTTCGGCTCTCCGGTCAAAATCATAACAAAGCGGTCAATGCCCGGCGCGATTCCGCCGTGCGGAGGGACACCGTAATCAAAAGCTTCAAGCAAATGCCCAAATTTTTCTTGAACTTCTTTTTTGGTGTGCCCGAGAGCCATAAAAACTTTTTCTAAAACCTCTGCTCTGTGTTCACGAATTGACCCTCCTCCAATCTCGTTGCCGTTCAAAACAAGATCATATTGTTCCGAAAGCATATCCTCGTTGGGCCCTTCTTCTAAAGATGCGACAACTTCTTTTGCGTCCTCTCCACAATTTCTTATTTTGGTAAACGGGTGGTGAACCGCGCCGAAAGTGCCGTCGTCTTTTTTCTCAAACATCGGAAAATCAATTACAAAACAAAACGCCAGTTCGTTCGGATCTTCTTTGTTTTCGCGTAAATCAGGCCGGTCTGTGCCGTATTTTTCCATTGCTTCTTTATACGTAATTCTTGGAAACGGTTTTTTTAAAATTTTTTTATTCGGAAAAAGTTTTTCTGTAAGTCCGGCAAAAAGGCCCTCTACCAACTCCATAATTTCTTCACGCGACACAAAACTCATTTCCAAATCAAGCTGGGTAAATTCCGGCTGTCTGTCGCCCCTCGTGTCCTCGTCCCTGAAACATCGGGCTATCTGAAAATATCTTTCAAGTCCCGCGACCATCAAAAGCTGTTTATACTGCTGGGGTGACTGCGGAAGAGCGTAAAAATTGCCCGGCTGAAGACGGGACGGCACAACATAATCCCTTGCTCCTTCCGGAGTGGATTTGGTCAAAATTGGCGTTTCAACCTCCGTAAAATCAAGGTCGCGCAAATATTCGCGCATAAATGAAATTATATCCGCGCGAAGCGACATATTTTTCTGAAGTCTGTTCCGACGCAAATCCAGATAACGATATTTCAGCCGGTTATCCTCGCCAATGTCAAAACCGACTCCCGAAATATCAAAAGGCGGTGTCTTGGCTTCGCTTAAAATTTCAAGATTAGTGGCGGCAATTTCAACATTACCCGTGGCAATTTCCGAATTTTCCATTCCCTTGGGCCTTTCTTTAACTTCTCCCTCAATGGCTACCACCCACTCCGAGCGGAGTCTGTCGGCCAATTTAAGCAGTTCAGCGTCTTTTGGGTTAAATATAACTTGGACCTTGCCCCAGCGATCGCGTAAATCAATAAAAATAAGCTTGCCATGGTCGCGCCTGACGTCAACCCAGCCCTTTAGTAAAACTTTCTCGCCGACCTTATTTATTATATCTTTGCTAAGAGTTCGCATAAGAAGTAATATAGTGCTATTTTATCGGCAACTCAACAATAAAAGTGCTGCCTTGGCGCGACCCCGGAGATTCAACCCAAATCCTTCCGCCATGCGCTTCAACCATCTGACGCGCGACATAAAGCCCTATACCGTGGCCTTGAATGTTTACTTTATATCCTTGGCCCGCCCGATTAAACTTTTGAAACAAATCCTCGGCGTCATCCGCCTCTAAACCTATTCCGGTATCCCGAACGGAGATACGCAAATAGGACCCGACTTTTTCGGTTTTAACCCAAATCTTGCCGTTTTGGGTATACTTTATGGCGTTATCAACCAGATTGTAAATCACCTCATGTATTTTTGAAGCGTCAAAAATCGTCTGCGGCAGGGGCGGAGCTGGTTTTTGCCATAAAAGTTCAAGGCCTTTTTTGCGCGCGGCATCATTAAGCTCTCCCGCAACTTCGCCAACGATATCGTTAAGATTGCCGCGCCTAAAATCGTATTTCATCCTGCCCTGCTCTATTCGCGAAAGATTCAAAAAATCATCAACCAGTTTTATTAATTTGTCGTTAGAATCATAAACTCTTTTTAATTTTTCTAAAACAGCATCGTTTGTCTGGCCGTACGAACCCTCAATAATCATTGAAACGTAGCCCTTAGTTACGGTGAGGGGCGATCTAAGCTGGTGCGTGGCAAAAGACAAAAAGTCCGACTTCAGCTGGTCGAGTTTTTTCAACTCCGCATTGGCCGCTTCCAATTCTTTGGCAAGCTTCTGAAGCTCTTCGCGCTGGCGAACTTCGCGTAAAACGCTTCTTATCAAAAGAATGCTGAAAAACAGAAGAAGGCCGAAAACAGAGACCTGAAAAACCGTTTCTCCGGTCGACTCCGAAAAAAGAATTTGCGAGAAGGCCGCAATCACTAGAAAAAAAGCCACGACTTCGGTAGAAATCACTTTGATATCAAGAAGATTGTGGCTGGTTATGGCATAAAAAGTGAAAACAGCAAAAGGTAAGAGAAATACCGGACCAAGCGGTATGTAGTCGGGGTTGTCAAAAAACGCCGGCAAACCAAAGTTAAAAATCAAAAGGAGAGCGAAGGTGGTCAATGTGCCGACAAGCACCCAGCCGAATTGTTTTTTTTCGTTACCCGTAGCATAGATTATTTTTCTGACCAAAAGATAGACTGCTGATAAAATAAGACTGACCACGATTGCCGTAAACAAGGCTATAGCCGGACCATTGTTAACTTTTAAAATCCTGCCGTCAAAATCAACTTGGGCGACGCTTTCAAAAACAAGCGGGCTCAGGGCCACAATTGACGTTGCAGCAACAAGCGGTAGCAAATATCTTTTGTAGCTTTTGGGAAAAACGACCTTGTCCTTCGGAAAAACATAAAAGAGCTGGAAAATGCTGAAAGCGTGCCACACGGCAAAAAAAACGACTGAACGTATAAGCCAGAGTGATGTCCGCGGATCAAGGGCGCTTGACTGTATGTAATTAGCGACACTCCAAAAAATCGTGACAACCGAAAACAAAAGAAACGATCTCGAAGTTGCGCTCCGTCTGTTATTCAAGTAGATCACAAAACCGAGTATGCCTATAGCGGCGATGGCTATGCCGACCGAAAGAAGGTCTAAGTTTTGGAAAAGGTCCAGATTCATTATCTGAAAATTATTTCGGGCCTGTGACGGTACGAGCGAGCCGTCGGGGGCTCTGCGCGACCTATCCTGAAAGTTATTGCCGCGACTTTTCCTGCGTCTACACTGAAAGCGAAATCCATTTTATTCGCCGCCTCTCGTATAAACTCCGAATTTTTTTCGCTAAAAATATTTCCGTCTCGGGATTCTACTTTTTGCGCCAGAAAAGCGGTTCCGGCCACGGGCTGAAAGGCAAGACCGAGTCTCGAAGACTCCAGCCACACTCTTTGAAAAGCCCGTCCGGCGCTAATAAAATTTTCGTCGTTATTTTCCGTTATTATCGCTCCGTGAGCCGCGGACGATGCATAAATTCCCGCATTTCCAGCCGCCGCCATTTTATTGAAACCGAGAAGGTTAAAAATTTTCATTGCGGACCAATTTTTTATGATTTTAAAAACAAGACGTACAGGCGGCGGAACCTCCAAACTTTTTATATAAAGACCGGATTCTCCTTTTTTGTTTTTTTCATCGTCCCAAATAATGTCCTTGAAAAAAAGTCTGTGAAGCTCTTTCGTTTCAAGCGCGACTTTTTCGGTAACGCTCATTGCTTGGGCTATAATTTGCATTTGATTTTTATCCTCAACAAGTTTCAGCTCACATCCGGGAATTGAAGACGCGGCCGAAATCAAAACTTCCCGCTCACCTTCCGAAAGGGGAACATTTTTATACGACCTTCGGTTGGTTACACGCTCTTTAATATACGAGAAAAGCGGCTCATTTTTTGGCTGGGAGGGCGTTAAAACAATTTCCGCCGTCAAATCCGAAACGCCTTGCGGAAAAATTTTTAAATCGGCCTCGAATCCCGTCTGCGAGGAAGCAATCAACATGTTTTCAATTAAAGCGCCATGGGCCACGTAAGAGCCCCTATTCCTGACGTTTAAAATAGGGTTGTCTTTGCCCGGAAGGTTAAAAACGCTTATTTTGCCTGCAGTTTCGTCAACTTCAAATCTCCACGGCTGGGAATTGTCCCCCGACGGCGCGTAAGTTCCGTATTCTATTATTTTGGTTATTGTTTCCCTATCAATCATCTGCCTGATTTCAATAAACTAATTATATCAGAAATAAAAAAAGCGGGACACTCGCGTGCCTCGCTTTTGATTCGCGCCCCCTATTTTCTGATTTTGGGCGCCGGCATTTTCCAAAATGGCCTTCGGAAAACCAGCCCACCGCCGAGCATGACATTGGTCTCAACCAGATACAAAGTGCCGTCGTCCGACGGATCTTTGTTCATGGGCAGGTGCAAAAAAGCCTTATAGCCGCGCCTACGCAGAAAATTTATCGCGGAAAGAGAGCTTCTCAGAGGTGAGTCCACCGCCACGGAAATTGCGTTCTTGGGAAGATTGTCGGCCTCTTTGTTAAACCAGGCAATCACGGTCATGTTATCGCTCATGACGATCTGGTGGGTCGGCCCGGCGTCAAAGGCCCATTTCTTTTTGAGCCCGCTTTCTGCGAGTATGGCAACCAGTGTCTCTGCCGCTCGCTCGTCCTGAACCCCGAAAAGCCGATGTCCTTTATCCGGAAAAGGCAGAGGATATATGGTCGTAACCAAAACACCGAATAAGAAGCTCATCAGAGCAAGCGCCAGCGAAAGAAGCTCGTACTTTGACGTATGTATCATCGGAAAACCCTCCGGTTTGGGGATGGATTGTGGAGTTCAAATCCTTTGCAAAACTATCACAAATACAAAGATATGTCAACCCTTACTTCCCGAATTTTGAAAGGAAATCCGCGAGATGTTCTTCCCTCTTTTTTATTCCTTCCGGAGTGTTGTAACCAAAAGTCATTTTTTCGTCCAAATTTATGTCGTATCTTCCGGACGGAAGTTTGTCGCCAACGGCGATTTTGCGGACAGCATAACTGACGCAAGCGCCAGCCATTGAAGCCGCGCTTCCTATCTGCGGAACTCCGGCGATGGTTTTTCCAAGCTCCAAAATGGAAGCGAGCAGTCTCGGCGTCTGGACTTCGGCACCTACGATACGAGCAGCGATTTTAATCCAATCCCGAAAAGTTTTGAGATTCCCAAGCTCCTCTTCTGTAATTTCCACCCGACCGTTGAAAATCGCCAATTCCGGATTTTCGTCATAGCGCTCAACGTCAAAAATGACATTGTCGCCATTGTCGGTCGCCATCAAAACCGGAATTTTATGCTTTTTGCAAATAAAGCGCGAACGCACTTTGAGGTCGATTGAATCCATTTCGTCGATAAAAACATCAAGGCCTTTTATAAAATCCTCAATATTGTCCTTGTTTATGCCTTTGTCGTAAATTTCAAGCTCGGCCCAAGGGTCAAGCTCGTAAATATTTTGAGCAAAAAATATCGCCTTACTCTGCCCGATTGATATTGCCCCGGCCCTTATACGATTGAGATTCGTGGCCTCAATTTCGTCGAAATCGGCAAGACGCATGCTCTTTGGCCCGCCCGTCAAGGCAAGGGTTGAAGCGACGTTTGAACCCACCGACATCCCCGCAATCCCGATTTTAACTCCGCGGTATTTATCCTGCTCCTCTTTATTTATAATATTTTTATTGCGCGCGGTGCGAAGTTCAAAATAAATTTTTTCTTCCGGCAGATAAACTGTCTTGCCCATCCATGGATAATAAACATAAACCCCGTTTATTACTTTTGCATCCTCGTTCATAAACTTGGCTAGTGCTTCGTCCGCTCCCGGCATTCCTTTTTTAAACCGCGGATTGCGGACAAAAAACAATTCTTCAAGCGAGCGCGAAAACGCGTCAATAACATCCGCCCCTCTCGGCAGTTCTTTTTTTTTGTTAAAAAATTGCGGCTTGTCTTGAGCGTAGTCGAAAGGCTTGTCCATATTTTTATATTAACTCTTTTTGGACCATTTGTGCTTGCCCTTTTTAACCACAAATTTGGGATCGCCGAATTGGATAAGAATAATTACGGGAAGTGCCTTTACGCCGATTGAGCGATGAAGTTTCCTGTACTCCATATTCAGTTTAGTTAGGTTATCAAAAATGCTTTGGCGAATTTTGGTTATAAGATTTTGAGAAAGCTCTACCCCTCGCGCCAACTCAACTTCAATAAACAGTTTCTGGTCGCGTCCGCTCCTGAAAAGACGGGTGTAGGCTATAAATTTTCCGGAGACAAATTTATAAACATCCTTATTTTCAAGCCCGGCCTTGATATTTTCGGGGTAAATGTTCAGAGCATAAAAGGTCGTGGCGACGTCACTTCTAGAACCGAGGAAAATAAAAGGCATTTTCCATTTTTCAAAGCCGAGTTTACTCGCCTGATCAAAAATGCCCGCTTTTTTCAAAAACATCTCCATCTCTTTATGGCTGATTATCATTCCGGTGTCATGAATGTTATAACGGATAAGCGGAATACCGGAACGAGTCGTAAAAAGCATTTCTCCGTCCGGCATTTCAAAAAAAACCTGCTTCGGATCATACTGCACGATTGACGGCACAAACGAATTCAACCCAATCAACTCCGCGAATTTTTTATTTTTAGACGCCGTTTTTCTTATAAAAACGCTTACCGGAGTTTCATGGCCTATGGCCCCGGCATCAGCCGTACCGTAAATGCTGGCGGAACCACCGAATCTGTCTTTTACTCCCGAAATTTTATGCATTATTTCCCTGTATTTTTCGGAAAAATTTTCTCCGGCAAAAAGCAAATTTAAGTTGAGTTTTGAAATCCCGACCTTCTGGGCTTTTGCTTCTTCAATCACGTCTCGTAAAAACGGCGGATATCCGGCCAAAATAACGCGCCCAAACAAAGGCGCCAGATCCCGTAAAATATTTACCGCGTCTTCTTTTTCAATCGAAGGAGTAATAACTGAAATTTTATAGCCGTTTTTTGCCAGCCACCTCGCCGAAGACATCGTGAAAGTTCCAGCGATCCACGTTCCCATTGAAAAACACACTATCACAAGCGCGGATTCGTTTTTTTTGACTCCGAAAATATCTCTGAAAATCCTTTCATGTAATTTTCCTCCCACCTCCTCCTGCTCGATACCCCTCGGCCAATAAAATGGTTTTCCCGAAGAGCCGGAGCTTGCCGAGATCATGTCAGGAATTTTGCTTTCGGGAAAAAGTTTGAAAAACCCATGGGCCTTTAAATAGTTATCTTTGTCTGTCGCGGGGATTTTTTTAAAATCTTGATATGACCTTACGCGCTCTGGATTAATACCGCGCTTTTTTAAAAACGACTTATATGCCGGCACTTTGCGCGCCGATTCTTTAAAAAGTTTTAGGGCTTCATAAAAACCTTCCGGGTTTTTCATTAATTAATTTAATTAAATTATGACACAAATCTGGCTTTTAAAAAATCCGGCCGTTCCCTCTCGAGAACGGCCGGCACGTACACTCGCCACTGGTCATCCCAGAGCTTGAGAGGCAAGCGAGCGAATTCTCTGAAGATTCTGACGTAGCGCCAAATGCCATTCCGGTGTTCTTTGCTCGTTCGGCGCTTCAAGGATTTCGACCAGCGTTTTCGCCGCTTCGCGAACTTCGTTTAACGAAGCGCTTCCTTTGATAACCACCGCGGTTTGCTTCGGGTCCGGAAACGGATTTAAATTTCCCCAGCCCTGGCCCACAATATCTCCTTTTTCTCTGATTTGGGTTGAAAACACAAAAAACAAACTTACTTCAAGATTATATCAAAAATGTTATTAAAAGTCAAGTCCGCCCGGTAGGAGTCGAACCTACGACCATCTCCTTAAAAGGGAGCTGCTCTGCCAACTGAGCTACGGGCGGATTATTAAATATTGTACCCGTTTAAGTGCCTCTTGACAAGATAAAATAAAAAAACTAAACTGGTTTTTAGATTTTCTTTTTCATTAAGGAGGCATGTGTTGCCAAACGGAAATCCGATTCCCCAAGCAAAGCCGGCGCCGGACAACAATCAAACAAAATGCTGTTGCTGCCCATGTGCGCCGTTTTGGATGGTTATGGGCTTTCTTGCCTTTGTTTCCGCCATTATCTACTTCAACTTCTACGGCCTTCCCGAGCTTAAATTCGGGTATTTCGCCGAAAAGTCGGTATCAAAAACTGCAGTTTACTCTGATTTGGTTGCGAGCTTCGGCGGTTCGCCTTTTAAAAACGCGTATTACAAATATGGCGAAAAGGACGGATCAGTCGTTGTTTTTACAAAAGTCCTTAGTTTGCGCGGCCGAGACCTGCATGTAAACCTTAACGGAAAAATTGAGGTGGAATGGAGCGATAAAATTGAGCCCGGGAAAGTCTTAATAGGCGTAAGGCGAGCTGAATGTTTTACTCCTTGCGTTTCCAACAACGTCCGAATCATCGTCGCCAACGACGAAGAACTGTATGAATGGCATCAGAGCATAATTGAGGCAAGAAACAAAGCCCGGCGTCTTTCAAAAGCCGACGCCCCGTCCGCGCCCCAGCGCATTTCTCCCCCGAAACCATAAAGCACACCCAAAGCCCTTCGGGGCTTTTTTATTTTTTACAGCCCTTCTTTTTTGAGTTCTTCAATTAGCTCACGCGCTTTTCTGGATAATTTTTTGGGATTTTTAATTTTGACTTTAAAAAGCAAATCGCCTCTACCTGAACGCTCTTTCGGAACTCCGCGCCCGCGGACGCGAAGCATATCTCCGGAATCAACGCCTTGCGGAATCTCTATTTTTATTTTTCCGTCAAGCGCTTCTATCTGTTTTTGGGCGCCTAAAAGCGCATCGGTCAGACTAACTTCAATTTCGGAAATCAGGTCGTGTCCTTCTCTGGCAAAAAGCCGATGAGGTTCAACATGTATTTTAACATACAGATCTCCGGCCGCCCCGCCCCTTTTTGCCTCTCCTTCTCCGGTAAGACGCAGCATTTCGCCGTTATTTATGCCCGCGGGTATTGAAATCTCAACCTCATTTTCGCGGCGCAAAACGCCTTCGCCCTTACAGGCCTTGCACGGATTTTTTATGACCTCCCCTCTTCCTTTGCATTTTGGACATTCGGAAAGGCTCGTAAAAACGCCGAAGATTGAGCGTCTTGATTCACGAACCGTTCCGGAACCGGAACAAGTCTCGCATTTTTCTGTTTTACTTGCCCCTGTCGCCCCGCTCCCTTTGCATTCTTCGCAAGTAGCTCTTTTATTAAGCAAAATTTTCCGCGTTGTCCCGAATACAGCCTCCGAAAACGGAATCATTATTTCTATTGAAATGTCCCGGCCTCTTTTTGACTGACGGGCCGAGCCCTCAAATCCGACTCCGAAAAGACTTTCAAAAATATCCGTAAAATCCCCTCCGCCGAATGAAAATCCGCCCGAACCTCCGAAATTTTTCCACATTTCCTCAAAGCCGAAATCTCCCTGTCCTGCAAACCCTCCGCGGCCGCCTGAAAAAGTTCCGAATCGGTCATACTCGGCTTTTCGCTTGTCGTCACCCAAAACGTAATACGCCTCATTTATTCGTTTGAATTCCGTATCCGATCCGCCGCTTTTGTCCGGATGATACTTATGAGCCAGCTTTCTGTAAGCTCTTTTTATTTCCTCTTTTGAGGCATTTTTCTCTACGCCCAAAATTGTATAATAGTCGCTCATTTTTTATCATCAACATCCTCATGCCCGACATCTTTCGGTTCTTTCGCGCTTTCCTCTTTTTTGCCCTCTTCGGCAGTCGTTTGTTTATATAACGCTTCGCCTATTTTG
Organism: Candidatus Niyogibacteria bacterium RIFCSPLOWO2_01_FULL_45_48; assembly: GCA_001819395.1. Lineage (GTDB taxonomy): Bacteria > Patescibacteriota > Minisyncoccia > HO2-45-28 > HO2-45-28 > HO2-45-28. Next base: position 79,893 of record MHMQ01000032.1, on the reverse strand, counting down.
GAAAGAGAACGCGAAAGGTCTTCGCTTGCTTTTTTAATCTCCGAAACTTCCCCGGCGGAATCTTTGGCTTTTTTAAGGCTCTCCAGGGCCTCATTTACCGCTTTTTTGTCGCTTTCAACGACCTTGTCCCCCGCGTCGCGTAAAGCCTTTTCTGCCGTATAAATTAAGGCGTCGGCGGAATTTTTGGCGTCAATCAACTCGCGCTTTTTACGGTCTTCGGAGGCGTGAAGTTCGGCGTCTTTTTTCATCCTTTCCACATCCTCTTTGGCAAGGCCGGAAGACGCTTCTATACGAATGGACTGTTCCTTGCTCGTCGCCTTGTCCTTGGCCTTTACGTTCAAAATTCCGTTGGCGTCTATATCAAACGAAACCTCAACTTGGGGCATTCCCCGGGGGGCGGGCGGAATGCCGTCCAGAATAAATTTTCCCAATGTTTTATTGTCTTGGGCCATTTCGCGCTCGCCCTGCAAGACATGAATTTCAACCTGCGTCTGGTTATCGGCCGCGGTTGAAAAAACCTGCGAGCGCGAAACAGGAACGGTTGTATTTTTTTCGATGACTTTCGTAGAAACCCCGCCAAGAGTTTCTATGCCAAGCGAAAGAGGCGTCACATCCAGAAGCAGAACGTCCTTTACGTCACCCCGCAGAATACCGCCCTGAATGGCCGCGCCCACGGCCACAACCTCGTCGGGATTGATGTTTTTGTGCGGTTCACGCCCAAAAAGTTTTTTGACCGCTTCAATTATGGCCGGCATTCTCGTCTGCCCTCCGACCAAAACCACCTCATTAATTTCTTTCAACCCAAACCCTGCCTCACGTACGGTATTTTCAGTAAGCTCAATTGACTTATCAATAAAATCCTGAACCAAAGATTCCAGTTTGGACCTTGTCAGCTTCATTTCAAAATGCTTAGGTCCTGAAGCATCGGCGGTTAAAAAAGGAACGTTGATATCCGTCTGCGCGGAGCTTGAAAGTTCGTGCTTGGCCTTCTCGGCCGCATCCTTAAGGCGCTGAAGAGCTAAGTGGTCTTTTGACACATCGACTCCGCTTGATTTTTTGAATTCTTCGGTCAGAAACTTTATCAGTCTGTTGTCTATGTCATCCCCTCCCAAGTGAGTGTCCCCGCCGGTGGCTTTAACCTCAATTGTATCCGCCGAAACTTCAAGCACCGAGACATCAAATGTTCCTCCGCCAAAATCATAAACGACGATTTTTTCGTCCTTTTTTTTATTGAAACCGTAAGCCAAAGCCGCAGCGGTGGGTTCGTTGATAACGCGATTTACGGTCAGTCCGGCTATTTCTCCGGCGTCCTTGGTGGCTTTTCTCTGTGAGTCGTCAAAGTACGCGGGCACGGTTATAATCGCTTCTTTAATACTTATCCCCAGCTTGGATTCGGCATCAGCCTTAAGTTTTTGCAAAACCATTGCCGAAATTTCCTCGGGCCTGTGCCAATTCTCCCCAATTTTAACTTCCACTCCTCCGTTGGCCGACTCTCGTATTTCGTACGGCAAAAGAGTTTTGTCGTGCTGAACCTCTTTGTCTTTAAACTTTCGGCCAATAAGACGCTTAACCGAAAAAATAGTGTTTTGGGGATTGGTCACCGCTTGTCGCTTGGCCAAAAGTCCGACCAGCCGGTCTCCGGATTTTGAAACTGCGGCAATAGACGGAGTTGTCCGATTTCCCTCGGTATTTTCAATAATCCTCGGCTCACCCGCCTCCACCACGGCCATGGCCGAATTGGTTGTTCCTAAATCTATTCCCAAAATTTTTGACATATTTGTTTCTGTTTTAAGATTTTAATTTTTTAATTTGTTTTTTTATAACTTCCTATTTTAACCCTGGCCGGCCGCAAAACTTTATCATGTATTTTATAGCCTTTCTGCAGTTCCTCCAAAACCGTCTGATCTTTTTCGGGGTCGGAAACGTCCTCTTGTATAACGCCTTCATGTTCTTGAGGATTGAATTTTTGGCCCAGCGCTTTGATCTCCTGCAGTCCATATCCACGCGCGATTTGCGCTAATTGACCGTTGATCTGGCTCAAACCCGCCTTCTCCGGATCAGCAACCCGCCCATCAGATAACGCTCTGTCGAAACTGTCAAAAACGTTCAGCAGGTCAAAAAGAAGTCTTTCGTTGGCATAAACCGCCATTGCCTCGTTTCTTTTCTCTTCATCCTTTCGGGCGTTTATCAGGTCGGCCTTGGCTCTTTGCCATCCAGAGAGATATTCGGCTGATTTTTTCCGGCACTCTTTAAGCTCCGCTTTCAGTTTTTTAATTTTAGATTCGATCTCGGAACCAAAATCCTCCTCTTCTATGCTTAAATCATCCGTTTGATCTTTGTTTTCGTTTTCCATGGTTATTCATCAAAAAATAAATTAATATAACCCGAAACAAGTTCATAATTCATTCTTTTCGGGCCCACAAGAATTGTGATTTGTTTTACGCCCCTGCCGTATGATTCCGCGTAAAAAACTCCGAACTCCCGGGCGCAGCGCGCCGGATTTTCCTTGCCGATAAAAATTTCCGTATTTTTGGTCGCCTGCCGTCCGTAAATTTTGGCAAGCTCATTTATGTGGTCAACAAAATATCCCGCGTCAAGAACCGATTCTTCCTTTTTAAATTCCGGATTTTTGAGCAGGCGAAAAAGTCCGTGTCCGTCAAAATGTCCTTCGTCAACACTGGAAAAACCCATCAAATTAAGCGTTTCGGCCAAAAAACGGCTTATTTCGCGATCAAGCGTCAGTCTTTTCATCCTTAAAGAAATTTGACGGCTTAATTCCACTTCGGACATCAGGTTGTCCACAAAATAACGGTAGGCCATGTCTGTGGGAACGCGTCCGGCGGACGTATGCGGCTGTTCCAAATATCCGGACTCGTCCAAATCGGCCACGATGTTGCGTATGGTTGCGGGACTTTCTTTAAGGCGCAAACCCTCGCGTATCTTTGAAGAAGATACCGGCTCGGCCGTTTTTATAAAATCGCGCACAAGAAAATCAAGTATCGTGTTTTCTCTCTCGCTTAACAGCATAAAGCCCATTATATAAAATTTAGCACTCCTCTGTCAAGAGTGCTAAAAAAGACGAAAATATTGCAAATGCCGGATCGTTAAGGTATTCTTTACCAAGACAAGCACGCAAGGAGAGACGGCTTGCGCCGATACTGGACGAAAAAAGATTGGCTGTGTAAGAAAAAGGCTAAAGATTTTGACGAACTTGCCGAGGTCGGCCTTAGGATTCTACAAAGAATGCCACAGCCGGCTGAAATGGTCTGTGGACCAATCTCAAGCGGAGGACTCGGATCAATAAAGGCCAATTTGAAGGAATTTGGAAAATATATACGCCGTATCAAAAAATGCGGAATAAGCGTTTTTGACCAAATGCCCTTTGAAAAAGAAATGGAACGAATTGAAAAAGAACGATATGAAAGTCGGGATCACGCAAGAGACGATATACTGAATAGGTTTTATCTTCGCCTCTTTAAATCGGGTCTCATTAAAAAATTGAACTTTATGCCGAAGTGGAAAAGCTCAATTGGCGCGAGATGGGAGCGTAAAACAGCCCGCAAACTAAAAATAAAAATCGCGGACATAGTATAAAAACAAACGAGGGCTTGGTGCCCTCGTTTTTCTTCTAGTGCTTATTCATATCAACTTCTGAAAGAACGTTCCGAGCTTCGCTTCCGTTTCCAAATTTTCGGGAATCAAATACCCCATCGTTCTTTTTTCTCTATTGTCTCTCATGTCTCTCAATATGTTTCTGAATACTCTTTCATTGGCCTTGGCGACATGAAAATAATCCTTGACCTCAAACATCGCCGCTGTCCTCCTCAATGTGTTTAAGAACTCACACAAGCACTACAAGCAATTATATCACAAAACCAATTTGCGTCAAGAGGCGGTGTGTACCAACCACTTATTCTTATTTTTTACCGTATGTTTAATTTTAAGACCATAACAGACGCCGTTATTCATCCTGTGGTTTAGGTCATACTAAAAAAATTTGCAAGAGTTTGTTCAGTCAATGGATTGACAAACTCCGTTGTTTCTATAATTTCAATAAATCGTTCAACTCCAAAAAAATGGGCAACAAAAAGTATTTCATCTTCGCAAGGATACGGATAAACCCAAACACTTTTTTGCAATTGGTATAATCCCAAGTCCTTGAAAGTGTCGCTTAAAGCCCTGCGGGCCTTACTTAAATAGTTGGGCACATCGAACATAACCAGTCTCCATTTTTTGTCCCATTTTTTGGGTTTTACAATTTTTAAAACATCGATTGAAAACTTCCTAATTTTGGTTTCCCCCTTTTTGGTCAGACGCACAATCACAACGTCATTCTTATCCCGTATGGTTTCAATCAACTTTCGTCTTTTTAAGTTATAAAAGGCCTTGGTCGTTTGGTTCTTAGAAAAACTTTTATATCTAAATTTTCCAAAGGCGCTAAATATATTCGGGGCTACCGCTCCTACTATAATAATGGTTCCGAGCGCCACCAAAGCTAATAAAACCTTAGCCGCGGTAGCAGATGGGCCACGAGACAACACGAATTTTTCCAATATATTCTCAAATTTTACCATATGTTGTGTTTTGAGATTATTAAAAATTATATTAAAGTTGGGGTCGTGAAAGACCCGGGCGTTTTTAAACAGTTTATCGTTTTGCCCACTGCGGGGCTTTGCGGGCTTTTTTGAGACCGAACTTCCGGCGCTCTTTCATGCGGGGATCGCGTTTTAAAAAGCCGAATTTTTTAAGCCTTTTCCTAAGTTCGATGTCGTGGGCCACCAAAGCTCTTGATATGCCGTGCCTTACGGCCTCTGATTGCGAGTGTATTCCGCCTCCGTAAACTTTGGCGTTTACCGAAAAACTTTCGCCCAGATTCGCTTTTTTAAAGGGAGATGCGACAATCTTTTGCATTTCTTCCGTCGGAAAATACTCCCGAAAAGTTTTGCCGTTGATTTTTATTTCTCCGGCACCGGAGAAAATTCTGACCCTCGCGGTTGATGTTTTTCTTCGTCCAACGGCTTCAATATAAGTCTTCGGTTTTACCGAAGTTTGGCTGGGTTTCGAAAAAGCCGGAACACTTTTTGTCTGCCGCTTGGTTTTTTTGTCTTTTTTTTCTGTTTTAATTTTTTTGACCGCCATGTTTTTTATATACTACACGGAAAAAACAATATTCTTTATAAGTTCCTTACGCAGTCTGTTTTTGGCGAGCATGCCTTTGACCGCGCGCACAAAAACTTCTTTCGGGTTTTTTTTGTAAAGCTCCGCCAGCTTGGTCTCTTTCAAGCCGGACGGATATCCGCTGTAGTGTTTATAAAATTTTTGTTCGGCTTTTTTTTCCTCGATTTTAAGCTGATCCAAGTTTTTTATTTCGATTATCGTGCCCGAGGAACGGTTGGGAGCGAAATCCGGTCTGTTTTTTCCGCGCAAAATCACAGCCGCCCGGGAAGCGGCGCGTCCCAGAGACATGCCTTTCAAGTCTATCACTATTTTTTCTTTGGTTTTTGCGGCCTGCATATTTTTATTTAACGAATTCCAAGACGGCCATTTCGGCCTGATCGTGATTCCTGCGCCGGGTCCTGGTGATTCTTGTGTAACCTCCGCGGCGATCTTTAAAAGAGGAGGACACTTCAAAGATTTTTGACGTCTGCTTCGGACCAAGCATTTTTTCTATCTCGCGCCGCCGGGACAAACCCCCTTTCTTGGCTTTGGTAACCAGCTTTTCCGCCAAAATCCTTGTTGATTTCGCCCGAGCCAGCGTGGTTTCGATTTTTCCGTGCTCAACAAAAGAGCGCAAAACCGACTTTAAAAAAGCCCTGCGGGTTTTTCTTACACGTCCGAATTTTCGACCCTTGACACGATGGCGCATTTTAAAAAAATAATTTTTAATCCTTTAAGGTCAGGCCCAGCTTTCCTACGGCTCGTTTTAACTCGGTTATAGCCTTGTCGCCTATGCCCTCCAAACCCATAAGGTCTTTAGATGTCCGGCGCACCAGTCCCCCAACAGTCCGTATGCTTGCTTCAGACAAAGCTTTAACGATGCGTTCGGAAAGATCAAGGTCTTCGATTCGCATTTTGTTTTTATCTTCGCTTTGATCTCCGGCATCAGCGGATCCGGTCTCCTCCGGCTCGGATTTATCCGGATGCGTTTCCGCAACCTCTTCTTCCTGAAATCCGACGATGGCTTTAAGCTGGTTGATCATTATTCTAATAGCCTCCTCCAAGGCGTCGTGCGGAGTTATGGTGTCATCGGTCTGAATGGTCAGACGCAAGCGATTGAAGTCGGTGCGGTCTCCTACGCGCATGTTTTCGACTTCATAATTAACTCTCCTCATGGGCGTGAAAACGGCATCCAAAACCATTTCGCCAACTTGAGCTTTCTCTTTTTGCAAAACATCTCTCATAACATAACCAAGTCCTTTTTCAACGGTCAGCTCGGCTTCAAAAACGGAGCTCTTATCGGTAAGTGTGGCTATAACCAAATCCGGGTTGGCTATTTCAACCTGCCCGGGCAAATCCGCGTCTTCGGCCTTAACAACCTTGGCACCCTTGGTTTTTATTTTCACGATCTGCGGTTCATCGGTAAGCATCTTAAAACGCATTTTTTTCAGATTCAGAAGTATGGCCACGACATCTTCTCTTACTCCAGGTATAGTGGAAAATTCATGAGAGGCGCCTTCTATTTTGGCCCTAGTAACGGCTGCACCCGGCAAGGACGACAAAAGAATCCGGCGCAGGCTGTTGCCCAAGGTGTGGCCGTATCCGGGATAAAGGCCGTCAATTTCATAAACCCCCTTATCCTGTTCCTCAAGGACCACTCTAGGCTTTGACGGTAAAATAATTGATATATCCATGTTTTAATATATAAAAATCGGCTTTTAATTTAGAAAATTAATTAATAAATTATAACATTATCGGGAATAAAATTCAATAATCGAGTTAAGGTTTGCTCCGGTGTCAACTTCCTCCGCCGACGGGAAGGCAACTATGTGTCCTTCACGCTGATCCTGCTTCAAGTTAAGCCACGAGGGGACTTGGTGTTTTTTAAGACGCAAATCCAGATCGCGGAAAATTCCAAGTCCAAGACTTTGCGGCCTTACGGAAACTTGCTGGCCGATTTTAAGAGCGCGCGACGGAATGTTGGTCTTTTTGCCGTTAACCATAATGTGGCCGTGGTTAACAATCTGACGCGCGGCTTTGCGGGAAGAAGCGAAACCCAGACGGTAAACGACGTTGTCGAGCCTGGTTTCCAATAGTTCCACTATTCTGCGTGAAGTTTCGGCGCTCTTGGCCGCGATGGCCTTGGCAACTAAATTTCTAAATTGTTTTTCTCTTAAGCCGTATAAAAATTTAACCTTTTGCTTTTCTTTAAGCTGGTTTCCATATTCAGACTGATTAGAGCGCCTTTTAAACCCGCCCTTTTTGCGGCCGTGAATGCCCGGCGAATAAGGCTTTCTTTTGAAAGCGCACTTTTCCTTTCCGCAAACGGAGAAGCCGAGACGCCTGCAAGTTTTACAAGTAATTTTTGGCATATTTTGATTAAACCCGCCGTGGTTTGGGCGATTTTGGGCCATTATGAGGTACGGGCGTCAAGTCGCGGATAGTATCCAGGGTTATGTCGCTGGACAAAAAAGAGCGTATCGCGGACTCGCGGCCAGCGCCCACGCCTTTGACATTAATGGTTATGCTTTTCAATCCGGCCATTTTCGCTTTTTCGACCATAAGCTCGGCAACTTTGGAGGCGGCATAGGGAGTTCCCTTCCTTGCGCCTTTAAAACCGAGCGAACCGCTGGATGCCCAAAAAATAGCATTGCCTTTATCATCGGCTATCATCATCATCGTGTTGTTGTAGGTTGACTGTATGTTTAAAATACCGCGTTCAAGCTTTTTCCTTGGCAAACGTCCGACAGCCCGAGCCCGAAGCTCGTGGTCCACACCGCCGGTTGTTTTTTTGATAACTCGTTTCTTTCCCATATTTTATTTCTTCTCAACTTTTCTCTTTCCGCTGATCGTGGTTCGGCGCACATTTCCGCGTCTCGTTCTGGAATTCGTTTTGGTTCTCTGGCCCTTGGATGGCAGGCCCTTCATGTGCCTGACTCCGCGATAACTTTTTATATCCCTCAGGCGCTTTATGTTTGAACTGACGAGCCTTTTTAGATCGCCTTCGACCTGATAGTTTCCTTCCAAAATCGAGCGTATGCGATTTACCTCTTCGGCCGTAAGAGCGTTGGTCAATTTATTGGCATCCACCTTGGCTTCATTTAATACACGCTTAGCCAAAGACCGGCCGACGCCATAAATATACGGCAGAGAAAAATCTATACGTTTTTTATCGGGTATATTTACTCCGGCAATGCGTACCATTTTTAATTTAATTAAATTAACCAGTAAACTAATAAACTTACCAACTACCCTTGTCGCTGTTTATGTTTGGGGTTAGAACAAATTATACGCACTCTGCCCTTGCGCCTTATAACTTTGCATTTTTTGCAAATTGGTTTGACGGATGCTCTGACTTTCATGATGTTTATAACCTTTGTATTATACGGCCGCGGGCTTGGTCATAAGGGCTAAACTCCACTTTCACCCTGTCGCCGACCAAAACGGTTATCCTGAAGTGGCGCATTTTTCCGGCCAGATACGCGAGCATTAACGGCCCGTCGTCAAGTTGTACCCGAAACATAGTATCGGGCAAAGCCTCCATAACCGTCCCCAGTTTAATTTCCTTATTTTCTTTATCCGCGGACATTAAAAATACAAATACAATCTTAAATCAAAGGGGTTGTGAAGTCAACCCCGGTCAATATAAGCTAAAAATAATAATCTTGTCGGCCTCTTTGGGAAATACGGCCCACCAAAACGGGCGGTAAACGATACTGGCCTGTCTTATCTGAGGATACTGCTGGAAAATATTCGCGCGTTCGGACGAACTTGAAGCCAATGCCAGTTTTTCCGCCAGCGTCCCGATATCCACGTTCCAAACCGCCTCCGGCCGTCCGCTAATAGCCAGCCTCAAACCAAGCGTTTTAAAATCGGTGTCCTGGGCCGAAATCTGAATGGAGCCGAAATTGACGACATCCATGTTTTTAAAATCAGGATCATCCTTGTAGGGCTCCAGAATTTTTCTTTTCACATCGTCTTCGCGGACAAAAAGGGCTGTCAGCCGCCCGCTGACGGTCAAGCCAAGTTCGTCCGCTTTTGAGCCGATTTTGGGCGCGTCAGGCCGAATTTCTGCTTCGTATTTATAAGCCCCGTCAGGCATGAAGAAACCTTCAGGAAGTTCAGAATTCATTTTGGCAAAAAGAGCTTCGCGAAGATCCTCTTCAAGTTTTTGACGCAAAGCCTGTACCTCTTTTTCAGTAATCACTTTCGCTTCTCCGACAAAACCGCCCGACATCGGAGTCTTGGACCTAGCATAAAATTTATCATACTTCGGAGTGCCTTTGAATCCGGGAATTGTGAAATCGGAAAGGCTTATGTTGTACGCCTCTCCTGCTTCTTCGGCCAAAACCCCGGTTTCAACGGAACTCGGTTCAATTTTGCCGTCAATTATCTTAGCTCCCGGAACAATGAGCGGTTTTGTTATTCGGTAAATTTTTCCGTCAGCAGATTCAAACCGGGTGTTCGCGATCAGAGCCTGCGGCTCCGAACTGTAAGCATTGTAGATAACAACAGTACCGGATGCCCGCTCGCTGAAATTTTTTCTTTCGGAGGTTACGGACGTTCCGCTTTTTTGTTCATCAAAAATAACCGCCTCGGCTTTAATTTCGGAATTGGAAACGCCGGCAGACACGGTTTTTTTCACGTCAAAAATTTCTTTTTTAAGATATAAGTTAACTTCGGCTTTCGCAAAAAAGCCGACCGCAAACAAGGCCGCGGCGTACAAAATCACGGCCGCAGTTATGAATTTCAAGCGCCCTTTGCCGGATTTGGCTCCCGAAATCGAATCCGACCTTTGTTTTTCTTTTTTCGGCGGCGCAAAATCGGGTTTCAACGGCTTTGTTGCCGCCCTTTTCGGTGACGTCCGCATAGTTAAACGGTGGCCGCTCGACGGCACGATATCCCTGACCAAATTGTTATTGGATGGCATATGTTGAATAAAGCCCTATTAAAGACAAATGCGGTTTGTTTAAAACATAGGAGGCGTTTTTAAAATGGGATATAGCCGGCTTGCTTTCGAAAATCTCGAACGGCCGGCCATGTTCGGTAAATTTTGCCGAATCCGGCAGATTCAGGGCTTTTTTGAATTCGGCAACGCCTCCGCCGTGTCCGGTTACAAAAACTTTTTGGGGTACGAGATCCGGAAAAATATGTTTTTCCAGGGCTTCTTTCAGCAGGCTCTGCCACTCCGTTAAAGCGTCTTTCAGCGCTTGGGCCACGGATTCTTGGAATGATTTTTCAAGCTTTCCTTCAATATAATTCGAAAGAAGCGCCATAACCTCGTCCAGACCAACCTTAAAAGACGGACCGAGGCGCCTTGCGGCATAATTAAGGCCGCGTCCAAAAGAGGCCATTTTAAATATTTTTCCGCCCTTAATTACTATAACATCTGTTATCTCTCCCCCGATATCCACAACCAGAAGGTCGCCCAAACCCTCTTTCAAAAAAACTTTCAAAAAAACAAATGGCGAACTCTGAAACTCGACGGATTTTACACCGCAGTCTTCCAGAGCCATTTTTATACGGGCGGCCGCTTCGCCGAATACTGCCGAGGCATAAACAAACGCGGAGATTGTCTGGGTTTTTTTATCCGGCATATTTTTTAACGGCTCTAAAATCGGATAATCGTTAAGTTTTGCGCTCATAATACGGGAACTCGCGTGCATCAGATCCCCGACGCCGAGATTAAAGTTATCCGTATAGTGTTTTTTGAAGTTTTCGGCATCCTCGGTTAAAAGTTTTTCTATAAAGTCTCCGGTAATCGCAACCGGTTCGCCAAAATCCTTTTTGATTTCACGTATTTCGGAAAAATACCACGGCGACGAAAACACGACCAGGGCCTCATCGACCGCAAGAGCACTGTCCTTAAAATCTTTAACCATCCCGTCAATCAGCAAAGCCATTTTTTTCCACAGCCTATGTAAATCCGTTTCCGGTAAAATTATGCTTTCGGATTGAAAAACTCTTTCTATGCTCGCTTCCTTCTTTCGGTTAAAAACGACTAAAGCGCCGTTAACCCGCGAGCTTCCTATATCAAAAATAAGTTTTCTTTTCATCAGTTGTTCTCTACTTTTGCTCTTATCCGGCGCACGCCGGCCGCCACCGCCTCTTCTTTGACGATGGACAGTTTCCCTATTTCGCCCGTATTGGAAACGTGCGGTCCTCCGCAAAATTCTTTGGAAACCTCTTCACCTTCTTCTCCAACGCTATAAACCTTCACTCTTTTGGGGTATTTATGCTTAAAAAAAGATAATGCCCCGGACTTAACAGCGTCTTCGTAATCCATCTCTTTCATTTTAACACTTAGATCGGCCTTTATCATGCCGTTGACCAATTCCGATATTTTTTTTAATTCTTCCGGCGTCAGTTTGCGGTTAAACGAAAAATCAAAGCGCGTGCGTTCGGGCGTGATATCCGAGCCCATCTGACGCACCTCGGGGCCCAAAACTTCGCGTAAAGCCGCCTGCAAAAGGTGGGTCGCGGTATGAAGCCTTGTAACCCTCTTTAATTCTTCCTCGCTTCCCGCCTTTAGTTCTCCGGTATCCAAAATCAACCCGTGCCCTCCGAATTTTTTTTCCTGTCCCGCTTTTGAAATTTCTTGGTGCTTAGCAAATTCCTTGTCAAAGTCTTCGCGAGTAAGTTTGTCTGCCGATTCGCCGCCTAACTCTTTCACAATTTCGTACGGAATTCCGAAGGTCTGGTAGAGGTCAAATGCGACTTTGGCGTTGATCGAGCCGGTTTTGGCCCTCCGTTCAAGTTCGCGAATACCCTTTTTAAGCGTGGCCGAAAATCTTTCGCGTTCCTCGGAAAATTCTCCGCGTATTTCTTCTTTTTTGCTCAAAAGTTCAGGATAGTCCGCGCCGTAAGTTTTAGCAATCACAAAAAGAACTTCGTCAAAAATGTGCCGGGATATTCCATGCAAATTTTCGTAAACAAGCATCCGCCTCATAAGCCGGCGAAGAACATAACCCTGTTCTTTGTTTGAGGGCCGAACTCCGTCAGTAAGTAAAAATACCGAGGCCCTAGAGTGATCTCCGATTATTCTCGCGATTCTTTCCGGAAGCTCTTCCGGCAAAACAGACATGTGTGGTTTAAACAAATCAGTTTCAAAAATATTGCTTTTTTCTTGGCTGACCATCGCCAAACGCTCAAGGCCCATTCCGGTGTCTATGCCAGGAGTTTTAAGCGGTTCTAGTTTTCCCCCCTTCTTGCAATAAAATTCGTTAAAAACTATGTTCCAAATTTCTAGCCCGTTTACATAAATTTCGGTTGTCGGCCCGCATGGGCCTTCCTCCCCCGTCGGACCCCAAAAGTTATCAGCGCGGCCTGCGTATTTTATTTTTATTTTCGGGTCAATTGACTTCCATATTTTTTCTGACTCCGTATCCTTTGGAATATTTCCCTCGCCCCCAAAAACAGAAACATAATCAATTTTCAATCCCATCTCTTTGGTTATAAATTCATGGCCCCATTCTATCGCCTCTTTTTTGAAATACCCGCCGAAAGAAAAATTCCCCAACATTTCAAAAAATGTCAGGTGGGACTCGTCGCCAACCTCATCAATATCAGATGTGCGAAGACATTTTTGGATTGAAGCTGTGTTTAACGAGCCAAAATCGCGCATGGCATCGGCATCGCCGGTGTAATACGGCTTGAATTGCTGCATTCCGGCGGTCGTAAAAAGCACCGACGGGTCGTCTGGAATAAGCGAAGAAGAAGGCACAACCGCGTGTCCCTTCTTTTTAAAAAATTCCAAAAACTTTTCTCTTATTTCTTGAGAAATCATCTGTAATTTTATTTTAACAAATTTTTTGGTCTCTTACACCATTACCCCTCCACCCAGAAGTTCTCCACCCTCCTTCACTAAAGCTTTGGCGGGCACGTAAAATACAGCCGACTGGCCCGGGGTTGCGGCTTTTTGCGGTTCATCAAACACAACCCTTAACTTGGACATCCGATGTCCAAGTGGGAATACGGCGCATTTTTGAAGAGGCTGGCGGTAACGGATGCGCGCTTTGCATTTTAAAGGAAATTTTGGTTGGGCGCCTCCAATCCAATTTATGTCCGAGACTTCAATTTCTTTTTTAAAAAGTATCTCGTCTTTATTTCCTTCGGCCACAACCAAAGTGTTGGTCTGAAATTCTTTTGACGCGACATAATAGGGCGTCCCTCCGCCTATTTTAATGCCGTGGCGCTGACCCAAAGTGTAAAACGAAAGGCCGTCATGATCGCCTATCACCTTTCCGGAAGTAGTCATAATCGGCCCGGGATTTTTTGGTAAAATATCGCGTAAAAATTCGTCAAACGGCACTTTTCCCACAAAACAAAGCCCCTGCGAATCTTTTTTATCCGCAGTCGGCAATCCAAACTCGCGCGCCATTTCGCGAACTTCGGGTTTTAAATAATCCCCTATCGGAAACAAAACATGTTTAAGCTGTTTTTGCGTAAGACGCCACAAAAAATAACTTTGGTCTTTATTTTGGTCCACGGCCTGACAAAGCGAGACGGCGTTCTGTTCTGAAAAGCTTTCGGAGGCTCTCACATAATGCCCCGTTGCCACAAAATCTGCGCCTAGGGCCAGCGCTTTCTCCAAAAAAATTCCGAATTTAATTTCCGAGTTGCAAAGCACATCGGGGTTAGGCGTGCGCCCTGCGGCATATTCTCTAACCATGTAATTAAAAACTCGCTCGCGATACTCTTTCTCAAAATCAAAAATATAAAAGGGTATATCTAATTTTTCCGCAACAGCCCTCGCGTCTTCGGCATCGCGCTCAACCGAGCACTGATCCCAAGCCGACCAGCATTTCATATAACATCCGACCACACTGAATTCACCGCCCTTTTTAAGCAAAGCGGCCGCAACAGACGAGTCCACTCCTCCAGACATGGCCACGAAGACCTTCGGCTTTTTAACTTGACTTTTCATGTTGGATATTACGAAATATAACAAAAACCTCATTAAAAATCAAAATTCGCTTGGAAATTCCAAGCGAATTTGTTTACTTTGAACCAAACCTCACAAGGGTTGAGCCGTAAAGAAGAACTGCGTAAATAATAAGGGTAATTATAACCACAACCTTTCTCTTCCAATCTAACGGCAATAAATCATTTTCGGTAGGGGGATGTATCGTGCCGCCACCAACAATATAAAGAATAAAAAAGACCAGAGGACTTATCGCGGAATTGAAAAAGACCACAAATACCATCGTAAGCAAAGAGGAGAAAAACATCACAAGCCCGACAATACGCTGATTCAAATTCCCAAAAAAGGCATAAGCCAAATGACCGCCGTCAAGCGAACCGCTCGGAAGAAGATTAACAAGAGTAACAATGAAACCAACCAAAATAGCGAGCCTGACCTGATTAGCCGCAAAATCCCCAAGTTCTAAACGAAGCGGATAAACTAAAAAAAGAATCGCGACGGCCGTTCCCATTCCGGCCCAAGGGCCGGCAGCGCCGATATCACAAAGAGCAATCCGATTCGGAATAGGACTTTTTACCCTTATAAACGCCCCGAAGGTGCCGAGAAAAAACGGAAAGGGTATGAAATACGGTCCATCCACTTCCACGCCCCATCTTCTGGCCGCGACGTAGTGCCCCATTTCGTGCGCAAGCAAAATCACGAGCAAAGAAACAGCAAAAGGCATTCCGTAAAAAATACTTAACGGTCTGTGAAAATCCATAAGACCCGAAAAAGAAGCTCCGGCAAAAGAAACGGTCAAAAAAGTCGCGGCAAAAAGCCAGACGCGCATATCCTTCAGCCAGCGCATGGCGTATCTCCTTTAAAGAAATCTTTTCAAAAGATACTATGTATACAAAAATAAATCAACGCAAATATTTTTGCTTGTTTTCTTTATGTTCCTCAAAGTCAACGGCGTATCTGGGCTCCCCGTCACGACCGTGCAGATAATACCAATACAAAGTTTCTTCGGGATATACGGCGGCCTTAATCGCGTCTAAACCCGGGTTTCCTATAGGTGTCGGCGGAAGACCGCGGTATTTGTAGGTGTTATAAGGCGAATCAATTGCTAAATCTTTTTCGGTAAGTTCCATGGAGGACTTTCCCGTGACGTAAGTCAAAGCCGCGTCCACCTGAAGTCCCATTCCGGCATCAAGCCGCTTCCATAAAATTCCGGAAATTATTTTCGCGTCTTCAAAATCGCTTGCTTCTTTTTCTATTATGGAAGCTATCACAACAATATCCTCAAAACTTCGCCCCGCACTCTCAATATCGGCCAGCAAAGGCGAAACCTTTGCATTAAAATTTTCCCGCATTATTTCAATTACCCTTTTAACCCCGGTATTCGGCAGAAAAAAATATGTGTCCGGGAACAGATATCCTTCTTTGTCCTCGGCGGATTCTGTCCATTTTTCACGCGAAAAAAATCCAAGCTCTTCAAAATACCCGCCCATTTGCCAAGCCGTCCAGCCCTCCAAAACCGTCGCTCTCGTTGGAGAAAGTCCGTAAACGCCTCGCGTTAATCTTTTTACAACCCCAAAAGCAGACAACGGCTCTTCAAAAAAATAATCCCCAGCTTTTATGTTTTTATGTTCCAAAAATAAAAAGGTCAGCGCCTTAAAAATAAATGGCGATTTTATAACACCGTCTTTTTCCAAACTATCCGCAATCTCACTCAAGCCCCTCCCCTGTTTTATATTAACTAGACGATTTTTGCCGAAGCCGGACGGAACGGAAAAAATAGAGTGCGCGACAAGGGAAACAACAAACAAAATCGCGCCGGTGAGTATTGCCAGTTTTTTTATTTTTAAATCAAGTTCTGTCATTTTTAATAAAGGGCACGAAAATAAAACCAGGAAATTCTTTCTCGTGAAATGTTCCGTCGGGCTGTTTGATAAAAAGCCAAATTGAATTTCCTATTGGTACCACCATTTTCCCGCCGACTTTTAGTTGTTCTTCCCACGCTTTCGGGACTTTTAGATCCACAATGCTAGCCGCCGCTATTATTTTGTCCATCGGGGCTTTGTCCGGAAGCCCCGATGTCGCGTCCTGACAAAACCATTCAACAACACCGCTCGCGATAAAATTATATTTAGAAACATTTACGCGGCCAAACTCACAAAGTTCCGGCACGCGCTCAATGGCAAAAACTTTGCCGGTATTACCCACAACATGCGCCAAAAGGGCCGTCTGCCAGCCGGAACCCGCTCCAACATCCATGATTTTTTCTCCACGCCTCGGATCAAGCAAATTTAACATAAAAGCAACGGTGTAAGGCTGTGATATCGTCTGCCCTCCGCCAATCGGCAAAGCCTCGTCGGCATAAGCTCTTGATTTCAGTTCTTCCGGAACAAAATCGGCGCGGTCAATCGCTCCAAACGACTCTAAAATCGGGCCTGCTTTTAAAACACCTGTTCGTTGCAAATAAGCCGGCAACGGATTCATATAAACGAAGTCTAGCAAAAAACAGGGCTCCGAACGAGCCCTGTTTAGCTAATCTGCTTCCTTAAAAATGAACATCGCGCCGTCCTTTGCGTCAACCAAAACGCGATCGCCTGCTTTCAGCCCGTCTCCCTCTTCGGCTCGCGCCAGAAGATTTAAAACGGGGATTTCAACCATACGCTCAAAAACCTTCTTAAGTGCTCTTGCGCCCAAAACTCTGCTTGTCGGATCTCTTGTTTCCGCAATAACAAGGTTTTTTGCCTTATCCGTTATAAAAAATTTGTCTATTCCTGCTTTTTCTTTCATGTATTCTGTAAATTCCGGCAAATATATATTTTCAAGAATTTGCAAAAGCTCTTTCGCTCCAAGCGGGTAAAAGACAATCAGGTTTTCTTTTCCGATCCTGCCCAAAAAAGCCGGGTTTGAAGAAAAGTGCTTCACAACAGCGCCAACAACCTCTTTCCATGTCTGGCTCACGAATCTTTTCTCTACGGACAAGTTTTCTCCGGCCTGATGGAAGCCTATATTTTTTCCGGACCCTTCTTCAAGAATTTCTTTTCCGTGAATATTTGATGTCAAAAAAAACACAGTCCGCTTCAAATCCGTGAATTCGCCGTTCTTTAAGGCAAGAGTTCCGTCATCAAAAATTCGCAGCAAAAACGAGTAAAGAGCCGGGTGCGCCCGTTCTATCTCATCCAAAAGTACGATTGACCAGTACTTATCCTCGGGCCTATATCCAGATGCGGTCATTACTTGTTTTTCGGTAAACTGCGGGTGTTTTGATGAAAGCTCGCTTAAAACTTTTTTCGTATCGCCAATTTTAACTCCGTGCTTTTGGCTCATGTGCCACAGAAAATGCGGCCTATCAAGGCGCCATTGGGCTAAAATTGTGTCGTCGTTGTAGCCAACGTAGCTTGGCGGCGCGCCATCAAGACACTTGACGTCATGATGCTCCTGCAAAGTATTGCATCCTATGTGAGTATAACCGTTAAAATCTCCGAACATAAATTCGGCGCCGGCCTTAACCAATTCTGTTTTTCCAACACCTGTCGGACCGCAAAAGATTCCGCCTATTAACGGGCGGCGCGGATCGGTTCGTCCAAGTTTTATGCGCAAAAACACTCTGGCCATATGAATCTTCGCCCTCTCCTGACCAACAACGCGCTGGTCAAGAAATTCAACTACATTTTTGGAAAAAGCGTCGGGTTTCTTGTGGTCCAGCAAAGTCGTTGATCCGTGGCGAACGCCAGCCGAAATGATCATGGGAGGTTTTGTTGTTTTTCTCGGTTTTGCAAGCTCTTCCCGGATATTTACCTCGGCCAAAGACGTGTCTACAGCCGGTTTTTTCGCGTCATATTTTACGAGCGCCCTTTCCGGCAATGAACCGGTCCTCCAGACATCGTCGTCGCCAAGCAAGCCATAATCCATAACATGATGGAAAATAATCTCCAGCAATTCTACAACCCTATCCAACCTGGTTTCAACATTCTCTTCTTTTAATATGATGAATGCCGGGGTTCCGAAGTCAAAATCTTCCCAAGTCCAATAAACGTTTTGTAAAACGGCCATTATTATATCCAGAGTTTCGGACAAATTTTCCGCGTTCAGCTCTCCCAAAAGCCTATTGGCATTTTCAAAATATTTCCCTTCGGACTCGCTAAGAGATCCGCCAATGGCACTCTCAAACTCATGGAAAGAAAAACATAGGGCAATCATCTTATCAACAAAGCTTTTTTCTTCTCCTCTTTCGGGACTAACCGCGATTTCGTTTCGGTAATTCCACTTCACGCGCGTAAACCCGGCAGCCGGATCGGGAGCAAACACAATCTCAGTGCAGTAAACGCGTTTAAGCGGCTTGATATCAACAGACACCACTCCGTTTTTAGGGAAAAATCTGAAATTCTTTGTTTCGCACAAAACTCCTATTTCCGTCACCTTGCCGTTTACCGAGACCAAAACAAACGCATGGCCGTCTTCTGCGGCCAGTTTTAGGTCGGAGACCATTTTCTTGTTGTTTGTGGCGTAAGAAAGGTTCGTGAAAAGCCGGTGAGGAAAGACCACGGTTTTGGTTATGCTGGCAGGCAATATCCGCAAAATTTCTGGAATCCCGCCGGAAGAACCGCCCCCGGCCGGATTTCCGTTTTTCTCGCTACCGACCATGGGTTTTGCCTCCCGAGGGTTTGTTTTCAAAAAACCGTCGTGTCTTGGTTCATTATACTAAAATCCTCCAAAAAGAAAATCCCCCGACAAATTGCCGAGGGGATTATAAAATTTAACTTAAAATTAACCAAAACACTTACTCCGAGATTCCGTAATCGCCGTTTTTATACAAAAGGCACGGGGTTCCGCCTTGAGACTGCGGAGAAAAACCCATCTTTGCGCCGTAACCTCCCCAAAACTTCAGCCAAGCCGCGCATATAATCACATACTGATCTCTGTCAACAACCCGCAAGCCGGTCAAACCCCCCTTGCTGTCATACTCCCTAAGAACACACCTTCTTGTAACAGGGTTGCCCATTGGTTCATGAACATGCCCCATTATGTAAAACATCGTGAACTCGGTCCAATCAATCGGACGCATGGCCGCGTTTAACTTGCCACCCATAGTTCTGGAACCGCTGATGCCATGAAAACAATAGAAATTGAAACGGTGGCTCCGCCAAAGAATATCGGCAAAAATTGGCTGATCCGAATAAGGAATGCCAAGTTTCTGGCAAATCCAGAACAAAGGATCTATATCTGCCCTCTTGATTGTGCGCTCTTCGTGATTACCGGGCAATGCCCAAAGAATTTTGTGAGCGATTGGGGCCAGTAAATCAATCACGGTCCTTACTTGCTCGCGGGGTCTCGCCACATCCCAAAAAATTGAACCGCCGGGAGAATCCGGCAAAGCGTTATTCAGGATATCTCCGTTGAGAAACGCGAAAACATGGTCATTCTCCCCGATATATTTGACATAATCTTTAAGTTGGGCGACGTCACATTCTTCCGAACCCCACTGAAGGTCGGAAAGAGGAACCAAAATTATTTTTTTCCAATCGGTATTCGGAAATTGAAACCAGAAATACGGCTTTCTGCGATCCGCGCACTGGGCGTATTGCCAAACGCGCTCCTGAGTAACTACCGGCGGTGTTTCTCTGATTAAGCGGTAATAAATTTCCTTTTCAACCCTTTGTTCAAAAATGCGGCCGCCTTCCACATCGCGGCCAAGCATTTTTTTAATCTGCTCTTCCGAAAAACCGGACTCTTTGAGTAAAGATTCTTTGGGAACAATTCCTCTTTTCATTAATTCTTCAAATTTTTTTCCAAGTAAGGTGAATTTTTGCGAGGTCATATGTTGTCCTCCCCCACAGCAACCAGACCTGTGGCTATTGGTGAAGAATAAAAATGATAATCGCCGTCTATATACAAGGCGCAGCTTGCTTGCCCTCTGGCAGGAAGAGGATATCCCCACTTCGCATCACGAGACCGATCGTACTTCACAAAAGAGGGTGTGATGAATAAATATTGTTTTTTTTCCGCCAAATCAAAATTCAACACGTCTTGGGAAACACGCACTTGTTTGCTAGAAATCGAATCCTTGATGTGAGACATAACATAAAAATGGTTGAATTCCACTTCACCAAGGATGCGCGCGATGGCGTTGATTTTTGAACCCTTTTTCTGAGCCTGCGATTTTCCATGAATACAGTAAAACTTAAATAAATTTCCAGCCCAATGAAGGCCGACGGAAACCGGAGTTCTGAAATATGGCACATCCCACTCATCACAAAGGTCGTCAATCGGATCAAATGCGTCTTTGGTCGCATGCAACTTCGTCTCAAAACACCCTTCTTGCGCCCAAAGCCACTTGTGTGAAATCGGCGCAAGTTTTGTTCTCAACTCAAGATAAAGTTTTTCCAGCACGCCGTCTTTAATTTCTTTTGCTGTCGGGGGTTTAATCGCATCTCCGTTAAAAAACCAAAAAATGTGCGGCTCTCTGGCAATCCAGGCTATTCTCTCGTCCAAAAGCGCTGAGTCGTGAAGAGGGTCGCCAAGCCAAATGTCGGCCATGGGCACAATGCGCATTTTTTCCAATCTGCGCTCAGACGAATCTCCGGACCTTTCTTTTTTCCAACCAATATCTTTCGGAAACACGATATCAACCGCGGCTCCATCGTCTTTAGCCAAAACATAATTCCAAATCCTATCTTTCGGCTCGACATTTTTGCCTTTAAAAATACAGAAGTAGGTAGCCGTGTGCCTGCTGGAATCCTTATATATGCCATGTTCCGCAGGCGGATTTGCCAAAAGCGTACTTACCTGTTCGTCACTCAAATTAAATTCCTCGCACATTTCCACAACCGTCTTGCTGCGCACAAACTTAAAAAATCTTTCGCTAAATTCGGGGGAATTAATGTCGTGTGCCGCAACTTCGGCTTTGTGAACTGGTTTCTTGATTTGGTGATAAGAAAGTGCGTTTTTGACACTTCCCCACTTGTATCCAAGCAGGTCCTCAAATTCTTTCGGCTTCAGATTAATTTCCACAAGCCGGGACAAAACAGCTTTCGCTTCGGGGGTTCTAATAAACCCCTTTTTGTTTTCGTGACGAATTCTTTTTAAGGTTTCCCAAAGTTCTTCTCCAATTTTCTTTTTCAGACATTCGGAAATTTTGGTCATCTTTTTTCTCCTTATTCAGTTTTCAACGGGCGGATAACCTATCCAGAATATAAACCGCCAGCCAAAAAAATCAAACAAAAAACAAAACCAGCCGTATAAAAATGGCCGGTGTCAACCCCAAAAAATTTAATTCCTCGCTTGGCCTTCTCTGAAAGAGGCGGGGGTGATTTTTATAAATTCGGTGTTCTTGCTGAATTCTTTAAGGTTTTTGGCGCCAAGATAGCTCATTGACGAACGAAGCCCGCCGACCAAATCACCTATTACATTTTTAGCCGAACCGCGGTATGAAACCCGTCCGGCCTTGCCTTCAGGATTCCTTGAAAAACCGCTTGCCCCGAGCGCAGTCGAAGGGTCGATTCCATCCAATTTGTTTTTATCCTCTGCCGCGTCACGAGACGCCATTCCGCGGTAAAGTTTATAAGCGACGCCATCTTCAATGATATATTCGCCGGGGGCCTCGTCAGTCCCCGCAAACAAGCTGCCAATCATGACGGACGAAGAGCCTGCGGCCAGCGCCTTAGAAAAATCTCCCGAATTTTTTACTCCGCCGTCGGCTATGATCGGTATATCAAATTTTGAAACGGCTTTTACGCAATCTGTGATCGCCGTAAGCTGTGGCACACCGACTCCAGTGACAACTCTTGTGGTACACGCGGCCCCCGGCCCAATCCCCACCTTTACCGCGTCCGCCCCCGCTTTTATCAAATCAACTGCGCCTTCGGCAGTAGCAACATTTCCGGCAACAAGCTCTATTCCTTTAAATTTTTTCTTTAATGTTTTTGTCATTTCCAGCGCGCGCATATTATGGCCGTGGGCAATATCAATAACTATCGCGTCAGCTCCGGCATCAAGCAGCGCTTTTGTTCGCGCCAGCGCGTCCTCTTTTACGCCGACCGCAGCCCCCACCAAAAGCCTGCCTCTTTTGTCTTTTGAAGCGATGGGGTTCTGACTTTTTTTCAAAATATCTTTTGAGGTAATGAGGCCCTTAACAACGCCGTTTTTAGAAACGAGGGGCAGTTTTTCAATTCTATACTTATGCAAAATTTCTTTGGCGCGAGATGGAGAAATATTAACCGGCGCGGTTATGACCTTTTTGGTCATAACTTCGCCCATCTTCCGGTTTTCGTCTTTTTCAAATAAAAGATCGCGCGCGGTTACGATGCCAACGAGTCTCTTTTTTTCGTCCGTTACCAAAAGTCCGGATACGCCGTCATGGCCCATCAGCATGCGCGCTTCGGCAACCGTCTGGTGAGGCAAAATAGTATACGGATCGTCAATAATTATATTTTCGGCTCTTTTTACTTTTTTTACTTCTTCGGCCTCCTGTTCAATAGATAAAAATCGGTGAATTATGCCGATCCCGCCGGATTCGGCCAAGAATCTCGCCATCCGCGATTCGGTTACGGTGTCCATGTTGGCTGAAACAATCGGCGCGGATAATTCTATATTTTTTGAAAATAAAGTTTTGAGCGAAACATCTTTACGTGAAAAAACCCGAGACTTTTTCGGGGTCAATAAGACATCATCAAAAGTTAGGCCTTCTTTCATAAATTTTTAGCCGGACACGATAAAACCCCGCTTCGCGGGGTTTTGCACATCCTCTGACAATTATAAACCTTAAAAAAAAACCAGCAAATATAAGTGTGCATAACTTACCAGTTGTTAATTCATGTTTTTTCCCACGGGAAAACTATCCATTCGTCTTTTTTCTCGCGAAGCCAGATGTGAGGTTCAAATCTGCTTTGGTGATGGTAAAAAATTGTGGCAATCGTATGGCCTTTTTTAAAAAACGGTTCAAGAGTTTTTCCGGTGTCCGCTATGTCGTCAACAATCAAGGTTTTTTCGCTTTTTGATTTTTCTAAAAACGGCAGATCAAGGGCGTGCGAAAGGCAGACCGCGATAGGCAACCCTCCCCTCGCCGGCCCCCAGATGCCGTCAAATTTTTTGTGCTTTAATGCCGATGTTAATTTCTTAACATCCGATTCAAAATTTTTCCAAGTGTAAAAATGTTTTTTGTTCTCCATAAATTTAAAATATCAAATCCCAAGTAAATAAAAAAGGCGCGAGTTTTGCGCCTTATATTGACCTTTTTACTTCCCCAAAACAATTGAAAGAGCCAGTTCCTCAATTTCGACCATTCGGGCAAGATCAAGAGCTTGGTTATACAGACACTTACGGCGCTCTGCGAAACTTTTAATAACCGCGCCGAGATGACTCCACATGTGTCTTGGATTTTCTTTCGTTTTTTCTATGATCGCGCGTAAATCGGCTTCAAAAATTTTTACAGATTTTGCCCGCTCATAGCCACGCTCTTTATATCCGGATTCGCCGACAAATTCAATGGTCACGAGAACCCACAAACCAGAACGCGTAAGGCCCCAGATATGCATAGTTCCGTCAGGACAAGCTACGTAGCCGGGCCAATTACAAGATCCGCTATTAGAAATCCTTTCCACAGCAGACCAAGGTTGGGCCCAGAAAAACCCTTGAGTTTTTAGCGAAAAACGCTGATCCCCACCGGATACGGAAATATCACAATCAATCTCGTGTTTAAAACTAAGTTCGTTTCGCAAACATTTTAATGACCCAAGTATCGGAAGAGTAAATGAATCAAGGTGCGGTTTAATGAGTTTGCGCCTGGCCTCAATCAAGACCAACCACTCTGTATCGGTAATACGGCCTTTTTTTCCAATCAACGCTTCCAGTCCTTCGGTGAAGGGCATACCCTCCTCCTTTCTGGCATTGAGAGGCGCACCTCTCGCCAAAAGAATACTTGCATAAAACAATATATTTGAAAAGCATGTGCGGCCAAACAAAAAGGGGGCGAGTTTCGCGCCTAAATTTCCACAACAACCTCAAGAAGGTTTTCCACATCAAGACGGCGAATGCGTTGCGCGAATAATTCCGTGATATCTTCAGGAATAATCATTGAATATAAAACAATCTTGTTGTTATCTATTCTTATTTGACCACCCAAAGACCTAAACCTGCTAAATTCGCGCTGCAGAGACGGATGATTGATCATGTCCTCAAAGTTACTCACACCTTTCTCTTTTTTCTCACTCGCCCAACGTGCCAGTTTTACTAGCTAAAAAGAACAGCTCCGTTTCATCAAAATTATCTGTTTTTACCTCCAAGCGCTTCGTGTCCTTAACAGTAAAGCCCGCCACCCTCAACATGTCACAAAACTCCGGTTGTTTATAGTAAGAAAGATAAATAGGGATACCCCTGCCCATAAAGTTTTCGCATAATCCTTCGCCCTCGCCTTCAACAATGGTTACCGCAAAAACTCCTCCGGGGAGCAGCCACTCATGAATATCTCTTATCAGTTTTTTGACCCTTCGCTTCGGCAAATGCAAAAAAGAGAAAAACGAACAGACGCCGCCAAAACTATACATGGGCCATCTTATTTCATCCATCTCGGCGCGAAAGAAAACTCCTTGCGGATCCTGTTTCCGCGCAAGCGTGACCATGTCTCCAGAAACATCCACGCCTACCACTCTAAGGCCGTGACCGGAAAGAAAGCGCGCCGGAACACCGCTGCCGCATCCCAAGTCCAAGACTTTGTGGCCTCTACGCAAACGCTTTGCGAATTCTTCCCACCACGGCTTACCGGTTTCTTTAAGCGCAAAATTGTTATATTCGTTTTGCAATTCCCTGTAGGCGCTCCAAGTATAGCCCGGACCGTAATAACGCGCCCCGAATTTCGTGATTTCGTTCACGCTCGTCTCCTCAAATCAAAAAACTATCTGTTAAAACACTAAAGGATTAGACAGTTGGTGTAAAGCGGGGGTATAAGAAATCGCCCGTCTAAATTTGCGGGAGCTGAGGGAATCGAACCCGTCGCAGCTCGCTCACCTCAAGGGATTCGCTCGTGCTCCCTAGAAACCCTCGGTTTCTAGCGCCCCGACCGCTTCGCGCGTCGGGGCTGTTTTCCTCCGCGGGGAAACCCTTCCGCTTTTCCCCGACCCCCTTTCGTGGGTTCGATTCCTTGTACCTATCAAATTTGAAATTCTAGGCATCAAAAGATGCCAAAATTTTCAATGCGGGGGTACAAGGAATCGAACCCTGATCTTTGGTTTTGGAGACCAATGTTCTACCATTGAACCATACCCCCAAAAAAATCTAAGCCGTTATTTTGACTTCTTTATGAACCGTGTGCTTTCTGCACCATTTTCGTCGCAGCTCGCTCACCTCAAGGGATTCGCTCGTGCTCCCTAGAAACCCTCGGTTTCTAGCGCCCCGACCGCTTCGCGCGTCGGGGCTGTTTTCCTCCGCGGGGAAACCCTTCCGCTTTTCCCCGACCCCCTTTCGTGGGTTCGATTCCTTGTACCTATCAAATTTGAAATTCTAGGCATCAAAAGATGCCAAAATTTTCAATGCGGGGGTACAAGGAATCGAACCCTGATCTTTGGTTTTGGAGACCAATGTTCTACCATTGAACCATACCCCCAAAAAAATCTAAGCCGTTATTTTGACTTCTTTATGAACCGTGTGCTTTCTGCACCATTTTCGTCGCAGCTCGCTCACCTCAAGGGATTCGCTCGTGCTCCCTAGAAACCCTCGGTTTCTAGCGCCCCGACCGCTTCGCGCGTCGGGTCTGTTTTCCTCCGCGGGGAAACCCTTCCGCTTTTCCCCGACCCCCTTTCGCGCAAATGGCGCAAAAAATACTATATAATAATATCAAAAATCAAGCAGTGATTTTTGCCTCTTTATGCAAGGTATGTTTTTTGCACCACTTACAAAACTTTTTGAGCTCTATTTTTCGCTCAACTTTTTTCTTGTTTTTGGTGCTGTAATAGTTTCCGCGTTTGCAAACGGAACATTTGAATTTAAATAGATTCGGTTGCGGCATACTGATTATCTTAACGCAATTTCTAAAAAAATCAACCTTGAGCCAACGGCCGGATTTGAACCGGCGACCTACTCCTTACCATGGAGTTGCTCTACCAACTGAGCTACGTTGGCGCATTTTTATTTATAGCAAACTTCTTAGGCTCCCGCCAGCTGTCTTTACAAAGTCAAAAAACAATGCTAACATATTTTAAAGTTCGTTGAACCCGATCTTCCCAAACTGGAGACTTGCCAAATGTCCGAAGAAAACGAAAAAGAAGGGGGAAAAAATTTTCTTAGTTTGCGCGTGCCTTATTCGTTTCGTATTCTTTTTATCATGATATTCGGAGGTATTTTACCCTACGCGCTGTCTTTCTTTATGCAACCAAAGATCGCGGACCTGAAATTAGCGGGGTATCTGTCCGGAGCTTTTTATGTCGTGTCTCTGTATAAAAAAACTTCCGACCAAGCTCTGGATCTCGGCTATGTGGCCAGAACAACGACTACCGACGGAATAGCTTTTTCTTTGGGCCTGACGTTTATCGCGGTTTATATTCTGGGAATGTCTCCGGCCATTAGTATATTCAGCGCGGTTGGATTTGATTTTTTTGTAGGAGCGTTGTGGATGATCGTTTTAAAATATTTCTTAGGAGAAATAAAAAGGTAGGCAAATCCGTTCCGTTCGCCAGCTGGCAGACGGAGCGGATTTTTACTCTGTCAATTTAAATAACACTCAAAACGTCTTCGACGCTCGAGAATCTCTCCACCGAGGGATGGAAATAAAACATTGAACGCGAGTTGTGCTCGCCTACCGCGTAAATTTTTGGCTTGCCGATCAAAAGATTAGACGCGATTGCCGCGCCAAGCTCAACATACATTCCGGTGCCGGCCTCATCGCTTAAAATTATAAAAACATCCGCGTCTTTTGCGCTGTTTATATCATCCACGGAATACTCTTTGGCCATGTCCTGATTTTTATCATACGGCTTTATCGGTTGGTGTCCCGTCCAATCGCCTACTATTTCGTGACCAGTTTCAATAAGAACTTTATGAAGTTCTTTGACTTCATCTCGTTTATCAAAACGGGCCGCAATATAAAATTTCATAAATTAAAATTATTTGTGCATGGGGAGGGATTCGAACCCCCGAAGCCCATAGGGCGCTTGGTTTACAGCCAAGTGCGATTGACCACTCCGCCACCCATGCATCGAAACTTATCTTACCGCGCTTTTGGCCTTTTTTGAAGTCTTTTTACGGACTTCCGATTTTGATTCTATTGCCAAGTTCCCCCCTTTTTCATCGATAACCAATCTGTCGCCGGCCTTAACCGAACCGGCTATCATGCGCTCGGCAACGGCATTCAGTATTTTGGACTGGATCAGCCGCCTCAACGGACGCGCGCCAAAATTCGGGTCATAGCCCGTGCTGGCCAAATAATTTTTTGCTTCTTTGCTTAACTCAAAACCCACCCCTTTGTCGGCCAACCGTTCACGCACTTCCCGCAGCTGGATATCAACGATCTTCGCGATTTCTTCGCGGCCCAATGGGTTGAAAATAATTATTTCATCGAGCCGGTTTAAAAATTCCGGCCTGAATCTTTGCTCAAGCGACATCATAATTTTGTCTTTCAGGCCTTTTTCGCGGTTTCCGTCTCCGTCTCTGTCTTCCGATGTTTCAAAACCAAGCCGGCCAAGCTCGCGCGCGAATTCCGAGCCGACGTTCGAAGTCATAATAACAATCGTGTTTTTAAAATTAATATGCCGGCCCTTGGCGTCGGTCAAACGTCCATTATCAAGAATCTGAAGCATTATGTGAAATACCTCCGGATGGGCCTTTTCTATCTCGTCAAAAAGCACGACCGCGTAAGGCCGGTGGCGTATCAATTCGGCAAGCTGTCCCCCTTCTTCGTAGCCGACATAGCCCGGAGGAGAGCCGATAAGTTTCGATACCGCGTGTTTTTCCATGTATTCGGACATATCAACGCGGATCATGGCTTTTTCGTCATCAAACATAAATTCGGCAAGCCTGCGCGCAAGTTCCGTTTTTCCAACCCCTGTGGGACCCAGAAACATAAACGATCCTATCGGACGCGACGGATCTCCTATTCCGGCCCTCGAGCGTCTTACCGCATTTGCGATTTTGGAAATCGCCTCTTCTTGTCCGACAACCTTCTGCCCGAGTTCTTCCTCCATGCGTAAAAGCTTTTTTGCCTCTGTTTCCAATAAATTAGTCACCGGAATTCCGGTCCAGCGGGCGACAACCTCGGCCACATCTTCCGGTCCGACTTTCTGCTTTAAAATGCTGCGCGAAGACTGAAGCTTGCGCAAGCGCGTCTCTTCCGCCAAAAGCCGGCGCTCAAGCTCCGGAACCCGGCCATATCTTATTTCGGCAACTTTCGACAAATCGGCCGCTCGTTCCGCCGCTTCGGCTTCCTGGCGAAGAGCGTCCAAATCTTTTTTGAATTGCCTTATATTGGCGATGGTTTCCTTTTCGTTTTTCCATTTCATCTCCGTCCCCGATGTTTTTTCACGCAAGCTGTCTATTTCACGCTGTAATTTTTTTATTTTGTTTTTTGGCGAAACTCCCTCCTCTTTTTTCAGAGCCTCTTTCTCTATTTCCATTCTCGTTGCGTCGTTTCTGGCTTTCTCAAGTTCTCCCGGCATGCTGTCGAGATCCAGACGCAAAGCAGAGGCTGCTTCGTCTACCAAATCAACCGCTTTATCCGGCAAAAACCTGTCGGTTATGTAACGGCTGGACAGTTGAACCGCGGACTGAAGCGCGGCGTCGGTTATCTGCACTCCGTGGTGTATTTCGTAGCGCTCCTTGATTCCGCGAAGAATACTCACCGCATCTTTTTGGGAAGGCTCCTCAACGTAAACCGGCTGAAAACGCCGGGTTAACGCCGAATCTTTTTCAATGTGGCGCTGATACTCTTTAAGGGTTGTGGCGCCTATGGCATGCAGTTCTCCTCTGGCCAAAGCCGGTTTAAGCATGTTTGAAGCGTCAATCGCTCCCTCGGCCGCGCCCGCGCCCACAATAGTGTGTAATTCGTCTATAAAAAGTATTATTTTGCCCTCTGCTTTTTCTATTTCGCGCATAACCGCTTTAAGCCTCTCCTCAAATTCGCCTCTGTATTTCGTTCCCGCGACCAACGAAGCCAGATCAAGAGCAATAAGCTCTTTGTCTTTAAGAGCGTCCGGAATATCGCCGGAAACAATCTTGCGCGCCAGTCCCTCGACAACCGCGGTTTTGCCCACCCCCGCTTCTCCTATCAAGACAGGATTGTTTTTGGTCCGGCGCGAAAGTATCTGCATTATCCTGCGTATTTCGTTGTCACGGCCTATAACCGGATCAAGCTTGTCTTCGCGCGCAAGCTTGGTCAAGTTGCGTCCGTATCGCTCAAGAACCTTCATTTTGGTTTCGGGCTCAAGGTCGGTCACGCGGCCCGACCCCCGCAAATCGTCAAGAGCATGTTTTACCGTCTCGCGCTGTATGTGGTTTGAAGCTAAAACATTCTGGGCCTTGGACGGAACATCAAAGAGAGCCATAAACAAATGTTCGGTTGAAATAAATTCGTCTTTCATCGACTGGGCTATGCGGTAAGCGGTATCAAGAATACGGCCGAATTCCTGGCTCAAAAACATCTGGCTTGACGGCATCAAAACGTTTGACTTGGTTTTTGAATCCAGAGTGTCCATTACCGTATCCATAATGTCGGCCGGGTCAATATCCATTTTGTCAAAAATAGAAATAACTATGCCCTCTTCCTGAAGCATCAAGGCCGCGAGCAAATGCATGGCGTCTACCTGATTCTGACCGCGCTCAATAGCCAGCTCGTGAGCTCGGCGAATCGCTTCCTGCGCCTTAATGGTGAAATTTCCAAATGGAGGCATAATTTAAAATCTGGGGTTTAAGATTATAAGTTTGTTGGTCTTTCGGCAAGTTCGACTTCAATAATTATTTCTTTGCCGTCGCGCAAAACCTTCAGCGAAACCTTCTCGCCGACTTTTTTCTGGCTTATTAACTTAGCCAGACTGTTTTCTTTATCTGCTTTTGTTCCGCCAAACTCAAGCACCACATCTCCTTCGCGAAGCCCCGCTTTTTGGGCGGGAGAGCCGTTTATCACCGCCGCCTGACCTTCCGCGGCCGCCAACAGCGCGCCATAATCAACCGGCAGCTTTCTGTCTTCTTTAACCTGGGGCGTAATCGTAACGTAGCGAACGCCGAGGTAAGCATAACTTATTTTACCGAACTCGCGCACATCCGACACCGCTTTTTTTATGAAATTTATCGGCAAAGCAAATCCTATGCTTTGGGCGTCCGCGGCGACCGCGGTATTAATGCCTATGGCCCGTCCGGCCAAATCCAGAAGCGGCCCTCCGGAATTTCCCGGATTTATCGCCGCATCGGTCTGAATGACTTCCTGTAAAATTTCTGGACCCGAAGCCGCCCCTGAAGCGACGATTGTCCTTGAAAGCCCGGCTATAACTCCGACCGAAACGGTATTTTGAAACTCGCCCAAGGCGTTGCCTATGGCCACGACCGTCTGCCCCGCTCTTAATTTTTCCGAGTCGCCAAGCGGAATAAAATTAAACCCGCTACCCTCAACTTTTAAAACAGCAATATCCTGCGCTTGGTCTCGCGCCAAAACCTCAGCCTTCATTTTTCGGCCATCGTTCATCAAAACCGTGTATTCGGCGGTATTGTCTTCAACAACATGCCGATTGGTTATCAAATAGCCGTCTTCGGAAACAAAAAATCCCGTGCCGGCCGAAACCTGTTTTTTTTCGGTTCCTTTTTGGCGATACTGCGGTATCAAAATCTGCGGCAAAGAATCGCCCAAAAATTGGCGAAAAAGATCGTCATTTTCAAAAGGGTTTATGAAATATTGCTCGATTACCGGAACGTCCTTGGAGGCGATGACGCTCACAACCGCAGGCAGGGTGTCGGCCACCAGTTTGGTTATAAGATCTTCGGAGGTAATAATCAACGCGCCTCCGCCACCAGGCTCTTCAATTTTGCCCGTTGTTACCTTCTCAATAACCCGGTTGATTGTCTGCGTGACCGGAGCAGGCGCCTGGTTAACAAGAGCGACGCTGACAATGCCGGTCACAAGCGAGGTCATAAAACTCACCAACAAAACGAGCAATATCAGCTGGGTTTTTGTTAAATTCTCCATACGTTCAAAAAGCTTGACTTTTTATTCGTTTATATATATAATTATAGACGAAAATAGATTCTTGTCAACAAACCCGAACCGGAGGAACAGAATGGTGGAGATACTGCTTGAACACATAACTGCCGGGGTTATCCTGTTTAAACCCTCATTTGAAGAAATATTGCTGGTGAAAAACAACTCATACGGCGGCAAACAAAGCGGATGGGGATTTACGCAGGGCAGAACAACCATAAGAGACCTGGTAACCAAACTTCGCGACGATCAAAAAAAGGGACGAACGCGTTTAATTTATCAGGGCTCCGGGCTGAAAAAAGAGCTGGCGAACCTGGGAAACTTGGACGGCGACTCGATGAGAATTTGGCTCGGCCTCAGCGAAGAAATGAGGAACGCCATGCTTCTGGACAAAGCCGGTGTTGAGGCGCATGACGAATCGGGAATAAAGAAAGAAGAAATAGAAGTTCTCGAGCGTTTCCGTTTCGTGAGAAAGTACCCCTTAAGAAACGATGATGGAAAAGTTGTGAGGGATGTTTTCGGAAGGGTTAAAATAGACAAAGAGGTTGACACCGTATACTTCTTGTGCTTCACCTGCGCGGAGGGAGTACCGCGAAAATCTTATAGAAAAGAGATATCGGGATCCGGCTGGTTCAAAATTCCCGATCTTCCTCCGGATATGTACAAATCCCACCGCGAGTTCCTGATGTCCCAGAATTTCTGGAACCGCGTGGGATACTGGAAAGAAAAATACGCCCCGATCGCGAAAGCCCGACAGGAGCCGGACTACGAAGCAATTTTCAAGGGAATGGGACGAGAAGAATAGTTTTTAGCGAGAATTTTCAAACCCGCCGCCGCAAAGCGACGGGTTTTTGTTTTTTATGCTTCCTCCACGCTTTGAACCTCCGGAATTTTGGATTTTAAAATTCGCTCAATGCCCGCTTTAAGTGTGACGATGCTCAACGGACACCCTTGGCAGTTGCCTTTCATTCTTAACTTCACAACGCCGTTTTCAAATCCCATAAACTCCAAATCGCCCAGATGCATCGCGAGCATTGGCCTCACTTCTTTATCCAAAATTTCTTTTATGCGTGATTCCATATTTTATTGCAAGAATAACAATTCACTTTCGTTGACTCGCGGAGAATATTTTAAAATTAGGGAGTTTTGGAGCGAAAAATCGCGGTCGGAAAACTTTTTGCGAAGCAAGAGGGCAAACGGGGTATCGCGCTAATTTTTCGCGAACAAAACGACCATAATTTTTAAGATTCGAAGCGCCGTCATAAGAAAGTGAATTGTTATTCTTGCAAACTATACCACAAACCTCCTTCCAACCTCCTCCCAATTCACAACATTCCACCAATTTTCAACATACTCCGCCCTGCGATTTTGATATTTCAAATAATAAGCGTGCTCCCAGACATCAATGCCAAGAAGCGGCGCAAGGCCTTGCGACACGGGGCTATCCTGATTTGGAGTTGATATAATTATAAGCTTGCCCAAATTATCTTTCACAAGCCACGCCCAACCGCTTCCGAAAACGCCAACCGCGACCGCTGCGAACTTTTCTTTGAAGTCAGAAAATCTGCCGAATTCTTTGTCTATTGCGTCGCCAATCGCGCCTGCGGGCTCCCGGCTTCCGCCCGTCACAGCAACCTTTGTCGGCGAATCCATTGATGTCCAAAAAATAGAGTGGTTGTAATGCCCTCCGCCGTGGTTGCGAACCGCCGTTCGAATATCTTCCGGAACGGAGTTTAAATCTTTCAGCAAGTCCTCAACCGATTTTTCCTGCAAATCAAGGTGGGCTTCAAGCGCCGCGTTTAATTTGTCAACATACGCCTGATGATGCTTGGAGTGATGAATCTCCATCGTTCTGGAATCAATATATGGCTCAAGCGCCGAATAATCGTATGGCAATTTTAGCAATTCGTGTTTCATATTTAA
Source organism: Candidatus Niyogibacteria bacterium RIFCSPLOWO2_01_FULL_45_48 (assembly GCA_001819395.1). Taxonomy (GTDB): domain Bacteria; phylum Patescibacteriota; class Minisyncoccia; order HO2-45-28; family HO2-45-28; genus HO2-45-28. The sequence continues at coordinate 46,729 of MHMQ01000032.1, read as the reverse complement.
ATATGATAAATCTTAATTTTTAAGATGGCAACCAAAAACCTCCCTTTTGGGAGGCTTTATTTTATTAAAAATAAATGCGCTACTCTATGTCTCCTCGCGATGGACCTTGTCCAGACCCTAAAAACGAAAGCTTTTTTGCGGCAACCTTGGCTCCAAACACGCACCAGTCCATCAAACTCTCCGGCGGATTGGCTAAAGAAGAAAGCCTCTCCCCTGATTCGAGCATGGCCGTTATAAATCCGGCCAAAAACCAGTCGCCCGCCCCTTGAGTGCTCAAGATGCGTCCAGTCGGCCTTTGAGTCGAGAACAAACGCTCGGCCCATCCATCAACCTGAATTTTTCCGCCCCTGCTTCCCATTGTCGTTATAATAGCTCTGAGACCAATGAAGTGAATATTAAAACGTCTGGTTTTCTTTATGCCTTGCGATCTAAGATACTGGTCAGCTTCGTTTTCATTCCAAACCAGAATAGATGTGCGAGCCAGCAAGCGGTGGAACTCCTCGAGATGATTTAAAAGTTCGGCGTTTGGCGTAAGAATAGTTTGGCCCCGCTCAAATAGCGCAAGAGCCAAAGGAACTTCGGAAATGCTGACTCCGGTAGCAACGCGGATGACAGAATCATGAATACCACAACTGCGAATCAAACAACGCCCTTCTTCCGTTTTATTTTTAAGAACCTCGCCTCTCCGTCCAATTACTTTTTCGGAGGGATTAGCGCGATCAACACGCAGTAAGGCAAAACCCGTGCGATTAAGCGCGGGAATCGGCGTCCATTCAAAATCCAAAGATTGCGAAACATGTTTAAGCAAAATATCCTCAACATATTCGCCGTACGCGCCAACCAAGCCAAAAAGATGTGGCTGCCTGCCGAGTTTATGAAGAGCAGTAGCGACATTGGCCGATGAACCGGCTGTCTGAACGGCGGTGGACAAAATTTTCAATTTGGCGTTGGGCGGTCCCTGTTTGCTGTCGTATTCAACGACAAGTTCGGGATTTAAGGCAAAACCAACCGCGACTTCCATCCCTGCCTCCGGTTTTTCTATAAGCCGAATCTGTTTAAATACTTGTATTGTTTTTCGGCTTAGTCAAGATCAATAAAAAACTAAGGAAAAATTTGTTTTCCATCTTCATCAAACAAAACAATGGCTTTGGTCGGACAGGATTTTGCGGCATTAAGTATGGTTTCCGGGTCTGCCGCGTCTTTATCAACAACAAAGGCCTTATTTTCTTTATCTAACGCGAAAACCCCGGGCGCTATGGCAACGCAGCTCGCGGCTCCCGTGCAAAGCTCGCGGTCAATCTCTATTTTTGCGATCTTCTTGTCATGAGTCTTGTCGATGGGTTTTTCTTCGGCCATGTATCTAAATTAGCATGAATTGCTTCGCATCCAAATAAAACGCACTTTTGGCGGGAGGGTGAGGGGGTGCCGCCGATCATTTTGAAAATATCTTCGTCTTTGATTTTTGAGACCGCGCTTGTAGACTTTCCCTTAATATATTCCGAAAAAATTGAGAGCGAAGCGCGAGATAAAATACACCCCTGAATCTGATATTTTATGTCAATGACCTTGTTGTTTTTAATTTTTAAATAAATCTCCGCTTCGTCTCCGCAAAAAGGATTTTTAGCCAAAATTTTCTTGGCACCTCGAATAACTCCGACATTTCTCGGATTTCTCGCATGCTCCATTATCAACTCCTGATATATATCATTCATTCTCAAATTCTCAAGAATATTAGAACAGATTTTTAGATAAATTTTTTATGAATTTCTTTAAGCGCGCGGATAAAGTAGTCAATTTCACGCTTGGTGTTGTAAAGATAAAAACTCGCGCGCAGTGTTGACGGCACTCCCAAATGATTCATAAACGGCTGGGCGCAGTGGGTGCCCGCGCGAACGCAGATTCCATATTGGTCAAGCATGGTTGAAGCGTCATGAGGATGAACGCCTTTGATATTAAAGGAAATTATCCCCGTGCGACCTCCTAGGTCTAACATTTTCATTAAATCGATAAACGGCAGTTTTTTCATTTTTAAAAGCGCATGTTTCAAAAGCTCGCGCTCATACGCCTCAATATTTTTCATACCGATTTTTTTTAAGTAATCAATCGCCTCTCCCCACAAAATCGCTCCTTCTATATTCGGAGTTCCGGCCTCAAACCTCCACGGCAAATCGTTCCATGTCACGTTTTTAAGCGTTACTTCGCGAATCATCTCGCCACCCGACATAAACGGCTCCATATTCTTCAGAATCTCCTCCCTTCCCCAAAGTGCGCCTATACCGGAGGGACCAAGCATTTTGTGGCCCGAGAAAGCAAAAAAATCGCACCCGATTTTTTTGACGTTAACCGGCATGTGCCCGACTGATTGCGCGCCATCAATCAAAACCAAAGCGCCGACTCTATGAGCCTCGCGCGTAATACGTTCAACCGGATAAATATATCCGGAAACATTGGAAATATGCGCTACTGCGACCAACTTTGTTTTTTTGTTTAATTTTTTCCTAAAATCGGCAAAATTAAAATTATGATTCGCCGTCAGTTCAACAACATCAAGCTTCAAACCGCGCTCTTTGGCAACGCGAAGCCACGGGACAAAATTTGAGTGATGTTCCGAAACGCAAGTTAAAATCCTGTCGCCTCTTTTCAGTTTCCTGCCGAAAGAATAAGCAACAAGATTAATTGCCTCGGTAGCATTTCTGGTAAAAATAATCTCTTTGGAACTTTCGGCGCTCAAAAAATCGGCGATTTTTTGGCGGGCGTTTTCAAACGCTTCGGTAGTTTCTTCGGCCATTTTATAAGCTCCGCGATGAACATTGGCATGCGATTTTGCGTATCTTTCAGCCAGTCTTTCCGCCAAAACTCGCGGCTTTTGTGTTGTCGCGGCGTTATCAAAATAAATAATTCCGCGTTTTAGTATCGGAAAGTCTTTTTTAACTTTTTCGGAATTGAGCGGCATTTTATTTATATTATAAGCGATTTTACAATCTCGCGCGCTTCTTTAAAACCAACTCCCGATTTTAAAAGAGGTGAGAACAAAAATCCTTCGCTTTTTAACTTTTCGGCCTCAAGTTTCGCGACACCGCGGGAAGCCATATAAAAAAGTTCTTCGTCCGAAACCTTGGACACCGCGGCCGCGTGTCCCGCGCGCTCAACCTCCGATGTTTCAACCTCAAGCAGGGGGTCAATACGGCATTGTGAATCGCCGAACAAAAGCGCTCTGCCCTCAATCCACGCGCTTGAATGTTTTGCCCCTTTATCAATTCGCGCCTTGGCAAGAACAGAGGACTTGGCTGCGCCGCACCCAAGTCCATAAATAAAAGTGTTTGAAAAAGAATTTTCTCCGAGGTGTCTTACCGAAATGTTGACCCTGAAATCATCGGCGTCATTTGCTGAAAATAAAAAAATGTTCGTCAACCTCGCTTCGGCATCCAGATCAAAAACAAAATTTCCGTCAAAATTTCCCCCACTCCCCAGAAGCCAGACAAAAAACTTTTCTTCGTTTTGAACCAAACTTATTTTCTTTTCAATATCCGAATTTAAATCAATTATTTCCATATCATCCTACGCTTCCTTCCATCTCTAACTTTAATAAATGGTTAAGTTCAGCCGCATACTCCATCGGCAACTCGCGGGTCAGGTCGCTTAAAAATCCTGAAACCAGAAGGCCGGTCGCGTCCGACTCTTTAATTCCCCGAGAGCCGAGATAAAAAATTTTATCCTCCCCTATTTTTGAAACGGATGCCTCGTGTTCAACGGCGGATGACGGCTCCTTTATGTCCATCGTCGGGTAAGTATCGGAACGGGATTTTGCGTCAAGTAAAAGGGCGTCGCAGACAACTTTGCTTTTGGAGTTTTTGGCTCCTTTAATTATTTTGACCATTCCACGATAACTTGTTCTGCCCCCGAGGGATGCCACCGATTTTGATATTATCCGGCTTGAAGTTTCGGGCGCTAAATGAATGGCTTTAGCTCCGGCGTCCTGATGCTGGCCTTCCCCGGCGTATGCCAAAGATAAAACCGAACCGCGCGCTTTTCTACCCCTTAAAATAACACCGGGGTACTTCATCGTCACGCAAGAACCAATGTTGCCGTCGATCCATTCAACATTCGCTTCTTCTTCCACAAACGCGCGTTTGGTCACGAGATTATAAACATTTTTGGACCAGTTTTGTACTGTCGTGTAGCGCACATTTGAACCTTTTTTGGCGATTATTTCCACGACCGCGGAATGGAGCGAGGCGGTTGAATAATTGGGCGCGGTGCATCCTTCAATATAGTGAACCGACGAACCCTCTTCGGCAATTATCAAAGTCCGCTCAAACTGACCCATATTCTTGGCATTTATTCTGAAATAGGCCTGCAAAGGAACGTCAACTTTTACGCCCGCGGGAACATAAACAAAACTTCCGCCCGACCAAACCGCTGAATTAAGAGCCGAGAGCTTGTTGTCCGCTGGCGGAATGATTGAGCCAAAATATTTTTTAAAAATTTCGGGATATTTTTTATACGCGGTATCGGTGTCGCAAAAAATAACGCCCTTCTTTTCCCAGTCGCCTTTCATATTGTGATATACCACCTCTGAATCGTATTGCGCCGAAACTCCGGCCAAATATTTTCTTTCGGCTTCGGGTATTCCCAATTTTTCAAAGGTGTTTTTGATGTATGGGGGCACTTCGTCCCAGCTTATCCCTTGACGTTCGGCAGGGCGAACAAAATATATGACATTGTTAAAATCAATGCCGGACAAATCCGCTCCCCATTCGGGCATTTTTTTGCTCTCAAAAATTTTAAGCGCGCGAAGGCGAAAATCGCGCATCCACCCGTCTTCACTTTTTATCCCCGAGAGTTCCCGCACAACATTTTCAGAAAGCCCCGCCTGAAAAGCGCTCACCGGCTTTTCTTTATCAAAAAACCCGTATTTGTATTTAAAATTTAGTTTTGAATGGGACATTTTAAGTATGAATAGCCGGATTTGCCTATACGCTCGGCTAAATCCGCGTTGCCGCTTTTAACAATTTTACCGTCCATCATTATATGAACCTTGTTCGGTCTAACATATTTTAAAATTCTTTGATAGTGTGTTATCAAAACCACGGCCGTTCCGTTATTTTTAAACTCACTAATTTCTTCTCCTATTTTTTTTAATGCGTCAACGTCCAAACCGGTGTCAATTTCGTCAAAAATGGCGAGCTTTGGCAAAAGCATTTGCGATTGGGCCAATTCAAGTTTTTTTCGCTCTCCTCCCGAGGCGCCGTCATTAACCGGACGCATTATAAAATCGTCGGAAAGACCCAGATTTGAAAATTTTTGCGCAATTTCGTCTCTCAAACCGAAAACATCCTGTGAATTTTTTGCCGCTTGCATTAAAGAAAAAAAACTCACCCCCTCAAGCGCAAGAGGGTTTTGAAATCCAAGAAAAATACCGAGACGCGCTCGTTCGTCTGTTTTTAAATTGTTTAATTTTTGACCGGCAAAAAAAATATCACCATTTTTAATTTTGTGAGCCGGATGCCCCATAACGCACAAAGCCAATGTGCTTTTCCCGGAACCGTTCGGACCCATAATCACATGCGCCTCTCCCCCGCCAACCTCTAAATCAACCCCGTTTAAAACATTTTTACCGTCAACCGACGAACTTAAATTTTTTATCTCCAAAAGCTCGGCCATACGCGCTAAAATTACCACGCCAAGCAATCAAAATCAAAACCTCGCCCCTCTCCACCAAACTTTAAACGCTTTCGTGGCGGGTAAAATGCTTAAAAAATATTTCAGGGCCACGAAACGTTTAAGATACCACGCTAAAAATCCGGAAATTTTAACGAACCCCAAGTCGGTTATGGCGTATTTACCGCCGAGAGGCATGATAAATTTTGATTCCCTCGGATGATATTTGAAAATTTTCCGGCCGTGAAGCTGTCTTTTGATTGAGTAAGCGACGTACTGCCCCTGCGATACTGCGGTCTGACTGGTCATCGGCATCGGCTTTTTATCAAACCCTTCGCAAAAAGCGATATCGCCTACGGCAAAAATATTTTCATGGTTTCCGACTCTTAAATATTCGTCAACCATTAAGCACGATCCTTTGGCCAGCTCCGCTCCCTCAATTTTTTCGCCCAAAAAATTTGCTTTGACTCCGGCGGCCCAAACCAAAACATCAAACCGGATTTCTTTTCCGCTTTTTAGCCGCAATGCTCCATCCATAACATCAATAATCGGGTCGGAAAGAAAAATTTTAACGCCAAGTTTTTTTAACCTCGCCTCCGTCTTGCGCTTGGCCCAATCGCTTAAAGGCCCGAGCAAGACCGGCGAAGCTTCTATTATTGAAACATAAACGCTGTCTCTGGGATGGCCGTGAATGCGCGAAAGACTGTCTGCATACCCCACAAGCTCCGAAGCCACTTCGCATCCGGTAAATCCTCCCCCGCCAACAACTATGTTTATAGGCTCTCGTTTTCCTTTTCGCTCAAAAACCTCGTCAACCGCGTTGCGGAGATTCAGTGAGTCTGACGTTGTTTTAAATTCCAAAGCACGCGACTTAAGGCCGGGCACGCCGTAAAAATTCGTCACCGACCCCGGAGCAAGAATAAGCCAGTCGTATTTTATTTCTCCGCCGGAGGCCAATTTGACTAGGCTCGCGCGAACATCGAAGCCCACGGCTTCGTCCGTCAAAATTTCCACGCTTTCAATGCCCTCAAAAATTTCAGGAAGAGGAATTGAAACGCTTGAAAACATCAGGCGGAATTTGGCTGGCCCGAAATGCTCTTTATGATCGGACGAAGGCGAAAGAAGCTTATAGTAGTCGGCCGGATACGAATGGTATCCGTTTTTGTCAACCAAAACCACTTTTAAATCATGCTTGTGACGCGACAGGTCCAAGGCCGCCCTTACCCCGCCAAACCCGCCGCCAACTATGACAGCGACTCTCTTGTTCATAATACAATTCTAACCCATTGCGCCCAGGACACGCCAGGATTAATATTGACAGTAGAAGCTGTTTTCCAAAGGAGAAAACGTGCTTAAGATGCTCGTTGTCGGCGCGCTTGTAACTGTTTATATGCCGGTCTCATTCTATTTTGTTTTTGACTGGGTCAGGAAAAACAGGACTTATTTCGAAAACGCGCTAGGCCCGATCTCAAACGAATGGATGCTGGGATTTACGTTTATTATTATCGGCGTTTCGCTCTGTGTCTTCGCGTGGGCTGTTGGAAAAACCAAATACGCCGTAAACACCGGCTCCGCCCATATCGCCATTTCTTCCATGGCCATAGTCGCGTCAATGTTTATAAAACCGAGTTTGCTCTGGCCTTACTTGCCGCTAATGTTGTTTATCCTGGCTTTTGGTTATGCTATATTGGGCGGGATTGAGGCAGTAAGCTGCGTAAACGCTTTTAGAAAAACCGAATATAAAGAAGATGCGGGCTGGGAAGAAAAAGATAAGTTCATGAAATCAAAAAAAATCGCCTGGTGTTTTATTGCGGGTGAGCTCGTTTTAATGACCTTAAGCACGGCTCTTATTTTCAGTGTCCTTACTTTCCAGCCGGTTAAGTAAAAACGCTCCGACAAAAATAAAAAAACGGAGGGCGCCATGGAAGCACTGATTCTGTCATTGCTTGTCTGGTTGGGTATGCGCACAGACTTCAATCTGCCAAAGGATAAGTCCGAACTGCCAAAAATTGAGTATAGAACCGCTGAGGCGATGAAAATAATCGTATACGGCGTAATAGGTTCAACTATACACAAAGAAGTCAGGGCAAGCTACGACAAAAACACTTTATACTTACCGAAAGATTTTAACCCAAAAGATTTAAAGGACCAAAGAACGATGCTTCACGAACTAGTCCATTTTCTCCAAGATTACAACAAAAGAAAATATGAGTGCCGCAACGTCGCTGAAATTGAAGCTTACACAATAGCAACGCGCTGGGGACAAGAATACGGCATAGAAGATGACTATGCCGCAATCTGGATTTTCGGCCCGCGAGGATGTTTCGAATCGATTGTTCAGCCGGATTTTCCACATTAAAACCCCGTTCCGACATCGGAACGGGGTTATTTTGATTCTGGAGCCGCCCCCGAGATTCGAACTCGGAACCTACGGTTTACAAAACCGTTGCTCTGCCGTTGAGCTAGGGCGGCTTTTTTATTTTTCAGAATCTTTTGTTTTATTGTTATCGGGGTTGTTCTGCGGGCCGTTTTTAAATTCACGCATCTCGCCCCAAAACTCGGAGTTTTTACTTCCGCCGTTTCCGGATTGGGAAGATGCGCCGTTGCCATTTTTAATAGCAATTCGTTTTCCGTGAAAGTAGTCGGAAAGGCGGTGCAAAAGAGCTTCAGCCCTTAAAACCAATAGCCTGAATCGGCGTAAGAATTTTTCTCCGATTTTAAACATGGCCGGCCTGACAGTGCCTGCCACAAACTCCTCAAAAGGCCGGACAACGTCCTCGCGCACAAAGTCAAAAAACGGCGGGAGGACATCCGCTTTGGATTTTTGTTCGTTTTCGGACAAAGACCGCAAAGACAAAATCTGCCACCCGACCAACAAAAGAGCGCCAACAGCGCTTAAGGCCGCGAGGGATGCGAAAAAAATAAAAGTAAACATAATTTAATTATAAGTTTATTCTGTAAAACTTCGCCACTTCTATTTTTTCCCCGAATTTAGCGGTGGCCTCCTTGATACAGTCCCCTACGGTTTTTGATTGGTCTTTTATAAACGGCTGGACCAACAATTCTTCGGTATTTTCCGCTCCCTCTGCCGCTATCTGCATTGCCAGATCGTGCGCAAGCGCCTTAAATTCGTCCGTACGCGCCACAAAGTCGGTTTCAGTTCTCAATTCGACTATCGCGCCAAGCTTGCGATCGGAATGAAGGTAGACGTCCACGACCCCGGCTTTGGTTTCCCTGGATGCCTTTTTTTCGGCAATTTCAGCTCCGCGCTCTTTTAATATTTCAAGAGCTTTACCGAGATCGTCCCCGGCTTCCACAAGAGCTCTTTTGCAGTCAGTCATTGAGGCCCCGCAAATTGAACGAAGTTTTTTTATGGTCTCCAGATCAGGCATCTTTTTCTTTTTTTGTCTCGCTTTCTTTTTTTTCCGCTAGTTCCGGGGCGATTTGGGCTCCGGATTTATATGCGGCGACAAGACGGTCCAAAACATACTTAATGCTGGAATGGGCCGAGTCATTGGCCGGAATTGGATAGGACACGAAACCGGGGTCGCAGTCCAGATTCATGATTCCCACAGTTTTAAGACCTATTTTGCGCGCTTCCGTCGTTGCGGTTTTTTCTTCTCCCGGATCTATAATCAGCATCACGTCCGGCAATTTTTTAAGGGACGTCAAACCATAGAATTTGCGTTCAAGTCTTATGATCTCGTCTCCTAAAACCAGCTGTTCTTTCTTTGTGTATTTGGCAAGTTCTCCCGATGATTTTTTTTCTTTTAAATCCTCAAGGTGCTCAACGCGCTTTTTAAGAGAGGCAAAATTGGTCAAAAATCCGCCCGGCCACCGCCTAACCGAATACGGCATACCCAGCTCTTCTCCGGCTTTTTCCACAAGTGGCGCGGCAGACGGCTTTGAGCCGACTATAAGTATTATCCCGCGCTCGGATGCCAGTTGTTTCAAAAACTCCTCGGCCTCACGCAATTTTTCCCGAACTTTTTCCAAGTCAAAAACTTCTATGTTGTTGCGCAACCCAAATATATACGGCTTCATTTTGGGATGCCGGCGGGTCCTGGAATAGCCCAAATGCAAACCGGCCCGGAACATTTCTTCTATTTCGGGGTCAACGTTTATTGGCGCTGAAAGCTCTTTAAGTTCGGTTTCAGGCATAGGTGGTATTTTAAGGCATTGCCAGCAATTGCGCAAGTCCGAGTTTTATGCTAAACTTTAAACCATGAAAAAAGATACACATCCGGCATATTATCCCCAAGCGACTATAAAATGCGCCTGCGGAAAAACTTATAAGATCGGCTCGGCCAAAGAAAAAATAGAGGTGGAAATCTGCGCCAATTGCCACCCGTTTTTTACCGGACAGGAAAAGCTAATTGACACCGCAGGACGCGTTGAGAAGTTCAGAGCCAAAAGAGAACGGGCGACAAAAACAAAGAGTGCGGTAAAAAAAGGTAAATGAGTTCGGCGCCAAAGTCAATAATTCTGGAAATAAGAGCCGGCGCCGGAGGCCAGGAGGCTTCTTTATTTGCGTCTCTGCTCGCGAACATGTACACAAAATACTCCCAGAAGCAGGGCTGGAAAACTGTTTTTGTAAGCTCGTCGGCAAGCGACCTGGGCGGATATAAAGAGTTCGTGATGGAAATAGTAAACCAGGAAGCTTACGAAAAATTAAAACAGGAAGCCGGGGTACATAGAGTCCAGAGGATTCCCGCAACGGAAAAATCGGGACGAATCCATACTTCCACCGCGTCTGTGGTGGTTTTACCAATTTATCCGATAGAAGCTTTTGAAATAAAACCCCAGGATATTGAGATCTCTTTTACCCGATCCAGCGGGCCCGGAGGGCAAAACGTCAACAAATTGGAGACGGCTGTCCGTGTCGTCCATAAATCCTCGGGATTGATGGTGCTTTCGCAAGACCAGCGTTCACAACAGGCAAACCGCGAACGGGCAATGGATATTTTGCGTTCAAAACTCATTGAACTGGAAGAGAAAAAAATAGCTGGTTCCGCCACAGAACAGCGAAGAGAACAGATCGGAACGCAAGACCGCTCCGAAAAAATCCGCACTTACAATTTTCCCGATGATAGGATTACTGATCATAGAATAGGTAAAAAATTCCATAATATTGAAAAAGTACTCGGAGGGAACCTTGACCCAATAATAAAGGCTTTTGAAAAATAGATAACATCACCCCTGCCTGCCGGCAGGCAGGGACCATCGTATCGGCAAAAAGTGGCACAATATTGAGCGAATTTTGTCCGGAGACATGGATCCTGTGGTTAAAGCATTCCAAAAACAGGAAAAATAAAAAACTCGGATACGGTGTATCCGAGTTGTGTTTTGATAATATTTTAATCAACCCGCAGTTTTGCAACTAACCACTCAAGATCCGCCAACCTTACCAAATCAGGATCAAATTCGTACACAAATCGCAGAGCCAAAATGTCTTTTTCGTTTACATACCCCGAAAAGGTTTTCTTCAACTCCAGACGTTTCGCATCAAAATACGGCTTAGAAATGCGCCATCCGGTCATATAATTTATAAAAGAAACCGCAAAAAACCACAAAACGAAGCTCGCGACAAAAAACCAGTTTTTTCCGAAAACTAAAAGTGCTGGCAAAAAACCTGACATCAACGGTATGACCACAAAAGCCATGACAACAGCGCACATCAACGCTCCCCACAACCCTTCCAAACAGCCCCTCATTTCCCTTCTCAATTTTTGCAAGCCTTCGAGTTGTGTGTATAAAACATTTACGGCTTCTTTGACTTCCTGTGTGCAGCGGTTATATCTAAAAAGAATTTCGTTTATGGCAGCCATCGCGCCCTACCCCCCCTCTCTTTTTAAAGAACTTACTCTCGCCAATATTAAGCCTGGAAAACATTGTTGTCAAGTCATTTAAACCCTTGCTTGCGCTTAATTAAATCTATTCCAATATTCTTGAGAATTTGAGAATAGATTTTGGACTATGTTTCTAAAAGTTGTCATTTTTTACCATATGGACGAATTTAACAACTGGTCAAAAAATAAAAAGGTGCTAAAAATCTGCTATCGCTTTAAATCAGCACCATTTAGAAAAAAATAAAAACTCAAAACAAATGTCGAACCTGGAAGGTTCGACATTTTAAAAGTTAGCTCGCGAGGTATCCGCCGTCTACCGGCAGAATAATGCCGTTGATCGCGGCTGAAACTGTAGCCAAAAAGTATACGGCTTCGGCCACTTCTTCCGGCTTTATTTTTCTTTTTAAGGGAGAGCGTTCAAAATATTTCTCAAGTGCTTTTTCAGAAAGGCCGGCGGTCATCGGAGTATCCACGATTCCGGGCGCGACTGCGTTTACGGTTATGTCAAACGGCTCGCCGTCTTTGTTAAAAGGAGCTTCAATCGCAAGCTGTTTTGTCAGTTTTTCCACCGCGGCTTTGGATACAGCGTAAGCCGTATTCCCCGGATCTCCGCTCTGCGCCGCGGTTGAAGAAACGTTTACGATTCTTCCGTATCCTTGCTCGCGCATAATCGGCAAAACGGCCTTACAGCAATTCATCGTCCCACGAAGATTAACAGCGAGTATTTTTTCTATTGTTTCTTCGCTCGTTTTTACAAAAGGAGAGGGCGGGGGCAAAACACCCGCGGCATTTATCAACACGAGACCACGATTAACATACCACGACAAAACATTTTTTATTCCTTGAGCAAAAGAAAATTTATCTGTCACATCAAGAGGAACAAATTTGTGATTACAAGCCAGGCCCACGGGACTTGCCAAAGGGCGGTCAACCCAAATTATCGCCGTATTCATTATGTCGCATCTTGACTGAAATAAATTCGAAACCGCTCGACCTATTCCTCCCGAAGCGCCGGTGATAATTACCACTCTTTTCAAACCAAATCCTCCTCTCTCAAAGTCCAACCGCCCAAAACTTAACACAAACCCTACCTTTGCGCAAGAATTATATTCATCTGTTCCTGGTATTTCGAGGCCAAAGCCATTACATCATCTCCGTAAAAAGCATAGGATGATTTTTGCCAGTTTGAGCCGGCAAGATATCTCAAGGCCGCCCTGCGTTCGGCAGTATAGGTTCCTTCGGCCGCGCCGTTGTCTTTTAAAAGTAGGGCTGATGCCACAAATGCGTCTTCGGGTTCCCAGGGGTTTGGCGGATTATGTCCCGTATGTTTTGCTACAAGATTTTTATATAACTGCCACGTCGTTGGTATAAACTGCGCAGGCCCCATCGCCCCTCCGCAGTAGCCATACCAGGCCTTTTTTGAAACAGGCATCAAATCGGGATTGAGGCCCAGCTCCGAAGTAATCTGCACAAACGCGTCGCGTTGTTTAGCGCACCTTGAATGAGACAAGTCAACCCGCCAATTTCCTGTTCCGACATTCGCGCCAAGGTTGGATTCCTCCGCTATAACCCCCAAAAGAAACGCCGGACGAACGCCCGTTTTTTGAAAAGCTTTATTCGCGAGTTCAACCGCCTTCTCAAAAGGAATATCGGGAGAGCCGGTCAGCAAAAAAAGCTGGCTCCTTATAGTGGCCGCGTCTTTTTGTTTGGCGGTTAAAACCTTCTGATATTCGGCTTCCTGTCCCTTGGTAATTTTAAGTATATTTTTTCTTTCGGCTTCCCGCTCTTCAACCCTGCGCTTCTCCAAAACCTGCAGTCCTCTTAGCTGGGTTTCTTCTGCTTTACGGGATTCCAAACTGTCTATTTCCTCTTCGGTCAAAGATTTAGTTTCCTTTATAAGCGATATAGAGCCGTGCACAGATTGCTGGATTGACTCGAGGCTGTCAAGTTCCGCGAAAAATTCAGACAAATTGTCTCCGCCCAAAAGAGTTTCAATCAAAGAAACCTTATCCAGCTCGTCGAGACGGCGCATAAGCTCGGAGAGAGAGTCTTTTTCCCGTTCAACTTTCAGTAAAAGCTCATCTATCTTTTCCGACTTTTCTCCTATACTCGCGGTAATATTACTTATAGATATATCCCGCGCCCTTATTTCAAGCTGGGCCTTTTTTATCTGGGCATCAAGTATTGAAATATCGCGCTCTAGAGAAGCCGATTCCTGCTGTTTTCCGGAAATTACGCCGCGCAGTCCCTCGGCCTCTTTTTCAAGTTCTGCAAGTTCTTGCTCAAGTTCAGTTCGCCTTGCGCCAATATCGGCTGGATTTACCGTCTGGGCAAACACTGCGGCGGCTGTAAAAATTCCAAGCGCCAAAACCGCAAACACATGCGCGGTCTTAAAGTTTTTAAGCATTAGTTTATTATAGCTTACTTTTTTGTTTTTTTCTCTACGGTTTCGGATTTCGGTTTTGCTTCCGTTTCGGCAGATCCGGATTCTGCGCCTTCTTCCTCCTTCTTGCCTTTCTTGTCCACAACCTCTATGCCCTCAAGACTCGGCGCTTCGGCCGGAACTTCTTCCGCAACCTTAACCTCTTCAATCAAAGCTATTATTTCTTCGGGTCCGGCCAAAACCTTGACACCGGTCGGCAACTTCAAATCCGAAACCAAAAACCTATCGTCGAAATTGGCAAGCCCGGAAATATCCACCTCCAACTCATGCGGGAGATCTTTGGGCAAAGCTTCAATATCAAGTTCATGCATAACTCTGATCAAGTTCGCCCCCAGATTTTTTACCGCGACTGATTCGCCAATAAATTTAATGGGAACGGCGGCCTCAATCATTCTGTCCATTTTAACGGCATAAAAATCGGCGTGAATCGGTAAATCTTTAACCGGGTCAAGCTGAACGTCTTTAATTAAAACATTTTTCTTCTCGCTTTCCATTTCGAGCTCGATTAAACCCGATTCGCCAGCCTCTTTCCATGTCTTTTGAAAATCTTTAAGGTTCAATTCGATTGATTTTGAAGGCTCGCCCGCCCCGTACACCACGGCCGGAATAAGCTCTTTTTTGCGAAGAGTTTTATTTCCCTTGCCCAAAACTGCTCTGGCCCGAGCTTTTAAAGTAAGCATGATTAAATGAGCATAGCCCTTTTACTGCTTTTTGACAAGATTGGGCGGGATTTGGCCCTCAAGAGCCGAAATTACGTTTTCGGCCGCAAGTTCGGCCATGGCGTTGCGTGTTTCCTCGGTGGCTGATGCAATATGCGGGGTTAAAATGATATTATCCAACTCGGCCAAGCCCGGAACAAACTTCGGCTCTTCTTCAAATACATCAATTGCCGCTCCTTTTATAATTTTATTTTTCAACGCTTCATATAAAGCGTTTTCGTCCACAATCGGGCCTCGGGAAGTGTTGACCAAATACGCTGTCGGCTTCATTTGCGACAACCTCTCGGCATTTATTAAGTGCCTCGTTGAATCCAGAAGAGGAACATGTATTGAAACATAGTCGGCCTCTTTTAGCAGGTCCTCCAGTTTTTCTTTATAGACAGCGTCAAATTCTTTTTCAAAGTCCTCATTTCTTTTTATGTCGTTATAAATTACTTTCGCGTCAAACCCGTTGAAGGCGTGATGCGCGACGCGAGAACCGATACGCCCTAAGCCGACAACGCCGATTGTTTTGCCCGACAAATCATTTCCCAAAAGCATCATCGGCGCCCAACCGTCATATTTACCGGCCCTTGTGAATTTATCCGCCTCAACTATCCGATGCGATATCGCAAGCATCAAAGCAAATGTGTGTTCGGCAACGGTGTTTGTGAGAACTCCCGGCGTATTCGTAATCATCACTCCCCGCTCTTCGGCCGCTTTCAAGTCAATGTTATCAAAACCAACCGCGTAATTTGCGAAAATTTTGGTCTGCTTTCCTGCCGCGTCCAGCACATCTCCGTCAATTTTATCTGTCAACAAACATAAAACTGCATCATATTTATCGGCCTTAAGCGCCGAGATCAATTCGTCTTTCGCCAAAACCCCGTCTTTGGGACTTACGACAACCTCGTATCCCTTTTCTTTTAACTTATTTATTCCGGCCTCCGGAACCGCCCTTGTTACAAATATTTTCTCCATAATTCTTAATATTAAATTTTGTTAACACTTCCGAAAAGTTCCAGTTTTTCGGCGGTTTTGGAGGCAACTGCCTCAATGACTGGTTTGTAAATTTTATAGGGCGTGGTTTCTTCGGGGGCGGCGGCGAGCATTTTGCGAAGAGCGTCAACATAGGCCACGCGGATTTCGGTTGAAATATGTATATTATTAAAACCGAGTTTGACCGCCTCGCGCATCTGGTCGTCGGGTATCCCAGAACCTCCGTGTAAAACCATCGCAACTTCCGAAGGCAAAACCGCCCGAATTTTTTTAATAAGTTCGAAGTCCAGTTTCGGTTCATTCGCCGCAATCCCGTGCAAATTTCCGACTGCTGGCGCGAATCTGTCCACACCGGTCTCGTTTACATATTTCAAGGCTTCTTCGGGCTTGGTCAGCGATTCTGAAGGAATTTCAAACGACTCTTTGTACACTTTTGACGATTCGGTCACCAAATAACCAAGCTCTCCTTCAACGCTTATTGCTGGGTTAACGCTATGGGCGTATTCAACAACCCTTTTGGTTTCTTCCAGATTTTTTTTATAATTCTCGCGCGACAGGTCAATCAAAACAGAATCGTATCCGGCGTCAATCGCCTCTTTGACTTTTTCAAAGCTGTGAAAATGGTCAGCGTTTAAAAATATCGGAAGCCCCGTTTCCTCACGTACCGCATCAACCATGGCCCTGGCCATTTTAAAACCGATAAAGTCCGCCTCGCCCTCGGACGTCCCGATCATTACCGGAACACCCGTCTTTTTTACCGCTGATAAAATGCCTTTTAACTGCACAAGGTTTGAAATGTTGAAATGGCCTATGGCCAAGCCGTCGTTCCCAGCCTCCGCTAAATACTCTTTAAGAATTTTCATTATTCACATTTTAACACATTCTTCGGCAGATGCTATAATAATCCTATGAAAAAAACTCTGGATTTCGTCGCTTTGGGCGACATTACGACAGATGCTTTTATCAGAATAAAAGACGCCTCGGTCAATTGCGACATTAACCGCGAGCACTGCAAGCTCTGTTTCAGCTTCGGCGAGAAGGTGCCTTATGAATTCGTGGAGGTAGTGCGGGCTGTAGGCAACAGCCCGAATGCCGCTGTATCGGCCTCGCGCCTGGGCCTTGCTTCTGGTCTTGTTTCAAACATGGGCGACGATCTAAACGGCAAAGAATGTCTGGAAACACTCAAAAAAGAAAAAGTAAACTCCGAATTCGTCAAAACCCATAAAGACAAGGAAACAAACTATCATTATGTTTTATGGTATGAAGAAGAACGGACTATTTTAATAAAGCACCAGGAATACGATTATAAGTTTCCGGATATTCCGGCCCCGCGCTGGCTCTATCTTTCGTCTTTAGCGGAAAACTCTCTTCCCTACCACCACGAAATCGCCAAATGGCTCAAAAACCATCCGGAAACCAAACTCGCATTCCAGCCCGGCACTTTTCAGATAAAGCTGGGCTCGGAACAGCTGGCCGACATTTATTCTGTTTCAGAACTTTTTTTCTGTAATGTCGGCGAAGCCAAACGAATTTTAAAAACAAGCGAGCGCGACGTTAAAAAATTACTTTCGGGCATTCATGAGCTCGGCCCGAAAATTGCGGTCATTACCGACGGTCCGAACGGCGCCTACGCCCACGACGGCAAAGAATGCTGGTATATGCCGATGTATCCCGACCCCAAACCGCCCTTTGAACGCACCGGCGCCGGAGATTCTTTTTCTTCCACTTTTACCGCGGCCATGGCACTCGGTTTTGACATTCCGACCGCCCTCATGTGGGGGCCGGTCAACTCAATGTCAGTCGTCCAACAAATAGGCGCGCAAAAAGGGCTCTTGACCAGAAAACAACTAGAAAAATATTTAGCTGAAGCCCCCACTGACTACAAACCAAAAAGACTTTAAAAACGACCATTTTAGCCCCGCCTGCCGGCAGGCAGGCATTTTTCTTCAGCTATTGACAAACGGCCTATTTTTTGGTATAATTAAAAAGTAATTTAAGGATTGTTCCATTGAGATCAAAACTCGCACACACGATAAGGAGACGAACATGAAACACATCGGATTTACGCTGTTGATTTGCGGTCTCATCATGTTCGGGTCGGCGTTCTACACGCTGACGCTGAACGCCCCGCCCTTCGGCCTCACCGTCGAGTTCTTCGCCAAAACGAAGAACGCCCTCGTGATCGGCGGACTGATCTTCGTGTTGGAGGCGGGCTTTGCCTTCCTGCTGGACCAGGCGATGAGCCGGTCCTCCAACAAGTAAGTCGCATCATGCCCCGACCTTCGCTTAGGCGAAGCGTCGGGGCCCCACCAAAGTTTTTAAAACAATTTTATAGATTTGAAAATTTTGGCGGGAAGTTTTTTGACAAAAACCACGGGAGACCACGCAAGGAGACAGCGCCGTGCTCAGAAAAATATTCAGCTTGGAAACAAGAGTGTGGACAGCCGGCGTGGTAAACGTGCTGGCTTGGGCTCTGCAACTGGAAACGGTCATCAGAACGAGGAACGTGTCGGGATTGTCAGTCCCGATGCTTATCCTTGGAATTTACATCCAGCTGACTTTTGCCCAACTTGGCTGGAAACAGAAAGAATGGGGGCAGTTCTGGGGGATGGCCATCGGCGCAATTCTGACGTCGGCTGTTCTGCTACTCACATTATGAAACTGGCCACGAAAGACGTCTGAGTGGGACGTTTAGAACGCTCGCCGCGGGGAAACGCTTCCCGCGGCGGTTTTTTTTATTTCCCAAAAAATAAGGAGCTGTAGCGACTATATTTTTTGAGGACCCTGAGGAGCTTGCGACGTAGGGTTTACATTTATAGTTGATTTCTTACTTTCTCTTTATCGCCCTACGCGCCGCTTCAATTATGTGCTTTGACGACATACCGAAATGTTCAATAAGTTCGGTTGGCTCTCCTGACTCGCCGAAGCGGTTTTTGACTCCGACAAATTCAATCGGCACGGGATAATTTCGTGTGATTATTTCGGCCACGGCCGAGCCCATTCCCCCGTTTATCTGATGCTCCTCAACCGTTACTAATGCGCCCGCATCTTTTGCGGCTTTCAAAATAGTTTTCTCGTCCATCGGCTTTATGGTGTGGTTATTGATAACGCGGACCTTGATCCCTTTCTTTTCTAAATCTGCCGCGGCCAAAAGCGCGTTATGAACCAACGGCCCACAAGCGATCACGGCTACGTCAAGCCGTGATCGTCCCGAGCGAAGCGAGGGACTACCGCTTGAATCCCAAAGTATTTCAGCACGTCCAACCTTAAACGGAGTTTTGTCGGTTGTGAATACCGGCGTTTTTTCGCGGGCAAAGCGAAGATACACAGCGCCTTTCAGCCCCACCGAGGCCACAGTCGCTTTTTTGGCCTCAACCGCATCGCAAGGCACAATCACGGTCATATTCGGCAAAACGCGGGTTATGGCAATATCTTCAATTGCCTGATGCGTCGCGCCGTCAGGACCCACCGAAACCCCCGCATGCGCGCCTCCGATAATCACATGCCGTTCGTTATAGCAAATCGTCGTTCTTATCTGCTCCCAGTTCCTCCCCGGGCTAAACATGGCGTAAGAAGAAATGAAAGGAATTTTGCCGACCGCGGCCATGCCGGACGCAACCGAAGCCATATTTTGCTCGGCCACACCCATTTGAACGAATCTCTCCGGAAATTCTTTGGCAAACGCTTCCGAACGCGTGGATTCGGTCAGGTCAGCGCAAAGCACCACCACATTTTTGTCTTTCCTGCCCGCCTCCACCAATCCTTCCCCATACCCGTTCCTCGTCGGCGCCTGCCCGACTTTTTTTAAGTCCAAAACTTCTTTAACTAATTTTGATTTGGGGTTAACCGACACTTTAGTTAAACAAAATCTAGCGAGGAGCCATCGTCAAAGGCCACCACTGAAAAATATTCGCAAAGTTTCTGGCATTGGGAACAATTGACGACGTTCCGGTTATGTTGAGAATTGAGCCCTGAAATCCCAAACCGCTGACAACCAAACTGTTGCCATAACCATGAAGAACACTTTCAAACGTCAGCCACACGCCTCCCGATGCTGTTGGCGAAACATTGACTCTAATGTCCAGCAATTTACTGCCGTTTGCCGGAATCGTGATGGGAGCCGAAAACTGATATCTGCCGCCGCCCATGGCAACGCCATTGGCCAAGTGAGTTTCGGCATCTTGTTGCGTCGGTGTCGTTAGTTCTAAATTTGATATTCTGCCGCCTGCGCCGTTGTCTTGAATAGTTACGCCGTTGATTTTCACGTCACTATCCCCCGCCGACAATTTAACCCTCATTAAAGAAACGCGGGAGGTCCCCGCCAGAATAGAACCAGCAGGAGAACCCGCATCAAGGCTTGCGGTCAGGGACGGCTTCACGATACTAAACAAAGCATCGCTCTCATCAACAGTACTCGCGTTATCCCAATTATAAATCTTAACTTTGTATCCGCTTCCTGTTCCGATAGTTTGTTCGTTGTGTGGGCCCACAAGGAAAGCCACGCTGTGCTCGCCGTCGGCAAGTTGGTCGAACATACCAACACTAGAAACCGTCACGCCATTTTTAATCAAAACCAAACCAATTCGCGAAACACCCGAAGTTCTATACTTAATATCAAACGCGCCTCCGGACAGTTGGGCGATTCCGCCATTCGGCGAAAGAACGGTGATTGAGGGCTGGGTTGCCGATGTTGGACTTATAATTTTAACTCCGGCTGAAGCGGTGTCAGAACCTGTTGGAATAATGGTATTGCCTGATGTCCAACCAACACCATAATTTCCTCCAAGACCGGCATTATTGCCGTCGTAATCAACTTTCAGCGTGTCGCCGATAGTCGCATTGGCGGCAATATCGCCCTTGATAAACATGACTTTGGATCCTCCTCCGGGCACCCTGAAATTAATTATGTTTGTCGATATCGCGTAATCGCCGGTTGTAAAAACCGCCCGGCCGATCAAAACAGCGTTCCCGTCGTAGAGTTGAATTTCTCGATTTAAAAGGTCGTCCGGAGTGTTAAGGGCGGTGTCCGAAAGTTGAAGCGCTATCTGTTTGACATCGATATCTTCGCCGACCGCAGTGAATCTAAGGCTGGCAAGGCTAACACCGGTTGATCCGATAAGCACATTCCTAAATCCAAAACTTGTCGCGGAATCAAGCGAAACAGAAAGAGAGCCGGCGGAAGGCAGGGTCGTCGTTGTGGGTGCCACAATACTGAACGGCGCGTCGCTTGTATCGCTAACAGGAAGGCTTCCAGAAAAACAGTCTGCAAGTTCTTTGGTGCAAATAACTCTAATACGATAAGTGCCCGAGCTCATTGAACTTGGAATAGTCCACATATACGCCCCCCCGCCCACTCCTGTGGAAACACCCCCCGTTGCTACACCTTGAGCAATTGTCGTAATAAGAACCCCTTGTTCATTTACCAATTGTATGTTTATCGGATCCGAGCCACTGGGGAGATTCGAATTTTTCCATTCAATTCTGTTTGTAGAACCAATTTCCCACACCTCTCCCCCATTCGGCGAAAGGACGGTGATGGAAGGCTGGGTCTGCCCGCCTTGTAAAATATTATTGGCAACCGCGCGGGTTTGCGGGCCGAAATAGCCGCTCTGCTCAATTTGGTATTTAGACTGGAATGTTTTGACTGCCTGCGCTGTCGCGCCAAAAAAGCTTCCGGTCACTTCTCCGGTAAAATATCCACGCTCCTTTAAAAACTGCTGCAGTTTTGAAACTTCGGGATGCGTGGACCCCCAACCCAGATTCTCGGTGAAAAGCGCGATTTGTACGGTTCCTGAAGGCGCAACCGCTACCCCGCCACGAAGCGACGAGTTGACGTTATTTATAACGCTCTGGTCAGCGCCAAACGATTGCAGAAGGCCCAAAATCGCCTGGATCTGGGCTTCGGTTAATGCCGCGTGAGCTTTCGGAGCGCCGAAAACGCCTAAAAATATAATAATTGTAACGACCGCTGCAAATACCCTCATTTTCATATATTTATTATTTATAATATTGATAACTAATAATGTTTAAATGATAACCCCCCCCCCACATTTAACGCAACAGCCGAATTACTCATGCTCGCTTTTTATTCTGCTCTATAATATTTTTAATCATTTTACATACAAAGTTATGTTTTCTATAAACTTGGGTTTAAATTCGCGTAGAACTGCTCCGGAAGCTGACTCTGCAAAAATATTACCGTACTGATCTATTTTGATTGGATAGCCATCTTCTGTTTTGGTTTTATCATATACCCCAACAATAATTTCGTCGTTTACAACCCTTACACCGTGGCCAAAATATGGCCCCATGCCAAATATTATTCTTGAAACAAGCCATTGACCATCTTTTGTTTTATAAATACTGCTTCTGGTATCTGTTTCCAAGTTTATAAGATACACACCTCCCGAATCCCAGTCCACCAACTGATTCCCCCCAGCCAAAATCTGATAAGTGCCTTCCGAAATAGGCAAGTACTCGTCTAAGTTGAAAACAAATTTTGATACGGACAATTTTTTTAATGACAAGTCGGACAAGTCCAGTGCGTATATTCCAAAAGGACCTGCGTACTTTACGTTAGCATCAGGATTAAGGGAAGCCTGAAAATACAGGTATTCCCCACCCGTAGGCACGGAAAAAACTGAAACAACGTATTCCAGGCACCCGGGCTTTTGATTTTCACTTTGATAAACAAGACGCAACAAGCTCGGCACCAAAATGTTTTGATCTTTAACGAGACGGATGTCTTTGGCGCTCGCTATATGCCGGTCAAAACAATTTTTCTCAAGACTGTCGTAAATCGGCGACTGACTTAAGGGATAACTCTCCAAAATATAATCTTTCGGATTTATAACGGATTCCGCCGGATTTCGTTCCAAGTTTTGACCAGCCTTATTTTCAAGTACGTCGGTTTCTTTTATCAGAAAGTAAACGCCGGCAACAGCAAAAATGATAACGATCAAAATGCTGGCTATAAAATATTTACTCATGTTCGCCTCGCACCAGAACAAGTTCGGTGCGTGATTTCACAATATTTATAATTTATAAAAATCATTGGTGTTCGCTTTTTATTTTTCCCAAATAGTTGGGTGGCGTAAAGAGCTGGAGGGGTTAATATAATAAGGACTTTTAAATCTAAAAAGAGAATATTGTATATACGCGCTGGAGACGAAATAGTTCAAAATAGCCCAAGCGATGAACATAGTCGAAATTATAATGACGAGATTGACGATATGGTTTCTGATTTTTTTCTCGCTATTATCTCTCGCCAAAATCTCCGGCGCCTCGAGCGTTGATTGATCTATTTTCATGTTTCCAAAATCTTTTACCAGACTTGAGAAAATCATCAAAGCACAAACTATTATCATTGCTGAAAATATTCCTGTCATGCCCGGCACACCTCCAACTGCACTGCTTATCACAAGATTGATCACAAATATGAAAAATTCAAACGCAGAAACCAAAAAGATTTTAGACAATACATAGTTTTTAACCTTATATCTCTTTAATATTACTAACAAGACGACACCCATTAAGATCCATAAAAGCAGGAAAGCTAGCTTGGGCAGAGCGGGTCCATACTTATCCAGAAACAGGTCAACGCCCAAATATGTATAGCTTAGATACCCGCCTAAACGAAATAAGCCACTGAACAGATATATTAAGGATATTGTCAATATTGCACTAAATGCAAAAATCTTTGTTTTTGTTCCCATGTTTATATTATTCATTTTAATTACTCATGTTCGCTTTTTATTCTGCCCCATAATGTGCGCAATTCTTTAATGGCCTCCGCGCCCTGTTTGTCGCGCGGGAATTTATCCTCGGGCCCCTTGCCCGGCGGAACGCCGTGCCAGCGAAAATCTCGCTCCATATATTCTACGCCCTTGCCCGGAATGGTGTGCGCGATAATCATTGTGGGTTTTTCAAAAACCGCCTTGGCCTCATCAATCGCCGAGTTCAATTCTTGAAAGTCATGCCCTCCTACATCAATTACATGCCAGCCGAACGCTTCGTATTTGGCGCGAAGAGGTTCAAGCGGCATTATATCTTCTGTGTTACCGTCAATTTGGATGTTGTTCCTGTCCATTATCGCAACCAGATTCCACAATTTTTCACGGCCGGCAAGCATTGCCGCCTCCCATGTCTGCCCCGCGTCGTGCTCGCCGTCAGACATCAGACAGTACACGATGTTTTTCTTGCCATCCATTCTTAAAGCAATCGCCATTCCGACGGCCTGCGAAAGGCCGGAACCCAAAGGGCCAGAGGTCGTCTCAAGTCCCGGAAGCGAAGTGCGATGAGGATGCCCCTGCAGCCTTGTGCCTAATTTACGAAGCGTTTTGGTTTCTTTGATTGAAAAATATCCTGCATGGGCCATTGTCGCGTATTGAACGGGACAAATGTGGCCGTTTGAAAGCACCAAACGGTCGCGCTCCGGCCAATCCGGTTTTTTCGGGTCGTGCTCCAAAACATGAAAATAAAGCAAAGTGAAAATATCAGCCATGCCCAAAGGCCCTGCCGAGTGCCCCGACCCCGCCTCAATTAACGATTCAATCAAAGTCTGGCGAATCTCATTCGCCTTCTTCTCTAACTCTTTAATCTTCTCATCATGCAAGTGTGCCATGTTTGTCTAAAAATTTAATTTTACCTACCCCGTACAACAACGCACAGCAACATACAAATCCACTGTAAGCAATACAGTCGTCAGTATCAACAGAACATATTTAAAAGATCTGACGCCCCTTTTTATGTCGTTTATGTCGCGGCTATTCTTATACGAGAGGTAAATAAAAAACGAAGACGCCATCCAAATCACAAACAATATGCCCAAAAACCACATCAAAGAAGCGAGGAATAGCAATCCGCCAAATCCTAAGGAAGCGGAATATAAAAACAAAAACGTAGACACAATACCCGAAACGGCAGCTAAAAAAGACCATCCCGTTAACCTACCAAATTGAGACCAATATACTTTTTTATCTACTGAAATTTCCGCCTGATTTTGCAAATTCCGGTCTTCACCTTTAAACAGACGATATAACTTAACAAGAAGCAAAAACATTGGCGTCGTTACTATAAAAACCCCAGCAAAGCTTAAGACCAAATAGTCAGCGTCCAGATATTTATAAGAGATTATGGACCTTATCACTCCCATAACAAGCCCAGCAGTAAGAATGAACCACCAATCTTTTTTCTTCATAAAATTTTTATTAAATCTTTTATCGCTTTTTTTATGTCTTCGGCTCTGAAAATCGCTGAAGCGGCGACAATATAATCCGCTCCGGCTTCGGTAAGTTCGCGGGCGTTTTCCAGAGTCACTCCGCCGTCAATTCCTATTATACACCCCTTGCACGCATTTCTTAATGCGCGTATTTTTTCTGCGGTTTCGGGCAACATTCCCTGCCCTGAAGCGCCCGGATTTACTCCCAAAATCAAAAAAGAATTTACTTTGCCAAAAAACGGCTCAAGCGACTCAACCGGCGTTTCGGGATTGAACGCAATCCCCGCTTCCCTGCCTGATTCTTTAATTTTTTCCAAAACGAGCGCTGGGTCATGCGCCGCCTCCAAGTGAAAAGTTATTTTGCGAACAGGCTCAATCAGCCAATCGCCCACGCGCGTATCCATATCACTAATCATCAGATGAAAATCCAGTTTTAATTTGGTTTCAAATCCAACCAAATCTTTCGGCTCATGCCAAACCGTCGTCGGCGTAAAAGTGCCGTCCGAAACGTCAATTTGCATTTCGTCCAGATCAAACTCTTTGGCCAACTCCTCAATCAGCCGTACTTTTTTAACGACTTCTTCAAATGACGCCTCATTTGCCGCCGGAACCAGTTTTGCCTTCATTTTTTAAGTATAAATCCATTAACCCAAAACAAAAAACCCCGCGAATTCGCGAGGCCATTCTTATATTTCTTACCTCCATTTTTTTACTATTTTACCCAAAAGAACCACTCCGGCCCAAGCAGCCGCTATCGCAAAAATAAAGTAAAATGTTTCAAGCAACCCGCTAAGTTCAAACAAAACGTCTATCAGCAGGTCCATCATTCACCTCCGTCTATTTTCTGAATGCGCCTTTTATGGCGCTCTTCGCCTGAAAATTCCGTATCCAGCCATAATTTTACCATATCCAAAGCCGTTTGTCCAGACACAAACCTTGCCCCCAACGACAAAACATTGGCGTCATTGTGCTCACGCGAAAGTTTAATTATCTCCTCCGGTCCGTCATAATACACAGCAGCCCTTACGCCTTTGTAACGGTTCGCAACCATTGCCTCACCCTGACCCGAACCGCCTAAAATTATTCCGCGACTTTCATGGTCTTTGGCCACCGCTTCGGCAGCCGGTCTTATTAAATCCGGATAATCGTCTTTTTCGTCATATTCAAAAGCGCCGTGGTCTTGAACTTCGTACCCAAGCCCGCCCAAAAATTGCTTAATTTTTTCTTTAAGCTCAAAACCGGCGTGATCAGCCGCGAGATGGACTTTCATAGATAATCCTTCAAACTCTCAACGTGCTTCAAAAGCATGGCGCCATATCCCCATTCATTGTCATACCATGAAAGAATTTTCACGAGATCACCACCCACAACACGAGTGAAGGCCAGATCAACTATTGAGCCGTATTCCTCTCCTAAAATATCAGATGACACTATCGGCTCCTCGCATACTCGTAAAATCCCTTTCCATTCTGGAGCTCTTGCTGCCTTCCTGAAAATATCGTTTATTTCATCAACCGAAGTTTCGCGAGACGCAACAAAAGTAAAATCAATCAATGAGCCGGAAATTACAGGCACGCGCATGGCAATTCCGTCAAACTTTCCTTTCATAAATGGAGCCGCTTTTATGACGGCATCCGCAGCGCCCGTGGATGACGGCACGATGTTTACGGCCGCCGCCCTGCCCCGCCTAAAATCCTTTTTGTCGGGGCCGTCAACCAGATTCTGGGTCGCGGTATATCCGTGTACGGTGTTTAAAACCGCTTTTTTAATTCCGGGATTTTGCATCATAATTGCCGTAACAGGAGTTGCGGCATTCGTGGTGCAGGAAGCGTTTGAAGTAATGCGGGATTTTTCAATCAAATCCGCGCCGACATTTGGAGTAAAAGTCACCGAGGCATTATCGTCTTTCGCCGGAGCAGTGATTACAACCCTCTTTGCGCCGGCATCCAGATGCGGACTCGCCTTTTCAAATGAGTCAAAAACGCCGGTTGATTCCACAACCACGTCAATTTTCAAGTCCTTCCACGGAAGTTTGGCGGGGTCACCCGCCTGAAAAAATCTTACGTCTTTGCCGTCAACCACTATATGATGCTCATCATCCTTTTTGCGGCTTACCTCTTTGTCGTATTTTCCGTATACAGAATCATATTTTAGCAAGTACGCCAAATTATCAACGCTTCCCAAATCATTAATAGCTACAACATCAATCCCCTTGTGGCCGAAGGCCTGTCTGAAAAAAACACGGCCTATTCTGCCAAAACCATTTATTGCGATTCTCATGAGTTTATTATACGCCCTTTTTATTTTTCAATAAATAATTATAAGCCGAGAGTGCAGCTTTGACCGCGTCTCCCGCAGAAATGTTGTTTTGTTTGTAAGGGTCGTCCGTAATGTCGCCTGCGGCATATATTCCCGGCTGTGAAGTCGACGCGTGTTTTGAATCAATTACAACCTGACCATATTTATCCAATTCCACCAAACCCTTCAGCATTTCCGAATTCGGAATGGAGCCGATCTCAACAAAAACGCCGTCTACCGCTAAAATTTTTTCTTCGCCCGACTTGCGGTCTTTATACTTTAACCCGGCCATGAATTTTTCGCCGGTAATTTCCAGGGTTTCGGCATTTAAAATTATTTCTTTAAGTTTTGGGTTCTTTTTTATTTCTTCGGCGGTAACGGGGTCGCCCTTGACCGCATCGCCGTATTCCAGAAGATATATTTCGGACGCATAGGGAAACAAATCCTGCACCGCCTCAAGTCCGGCGTTTCCTCCTCCGACAACCACCACTTTTTTACCCGAAAACAAGGGCGCGTCGCAAGTTGAGCAGTAAGCCACGCCTCGGCCTTCAAATTCAGCTTCGCCTTTTACGCCCAACTTGCGACGCCTTGCGCCCGCAACAATTATTAATGTCTTGCTCTGATATTTATTGCCTTTATCGGTTTCTACTTCAAATTCCTGGGATTCGATCCCAGGAATTTTTTTAACGCTCATTACTTTTTCGGGCATTTTTATTTCCACCTCATCAGGATAATTTCTGACATGTTCTTCAAATTTTTTTGCCAAATCAAAACCTGAAATAGAGCGTTCGCCTATCCAATTCTGGATATCATCGGAGACAATTGACTGCCCGCCGAAAGATTCGGTGATCAAAAGTGTTTTTAATTTTTTTCGCGCGCTATATATCGCAGCCGCGCTTCCGGCGGGTCCTCCGCCGATAATTATTACATCGTAAATCATTATTTAATATTCTAGTCTAAAAGTTTAAGGGTTTAAAGCATTTTGAATCAAGGCTTCAAACTGTGCAAACGGTAGGGAGCCGGCAATATTTGCTCCGTTAACAAAAGAGCTCGGGGTTCCGTCAACGCCCAACTGTCTGCCAAGTTCGGTTTCTTTTTGAACAGCCGATAAATACTTTTGCGAATCAAGACAAGAATCAAACTGGCTGGCGTCAAGATTCAAGACCAACGCGAAATTTTTAAGATTGGCCACGGAAAACGTACCCTGGTTTTCTTCCCTCTGGTTTTCAAAAAGATAATTATGATATTCCCAGAATTTGCCCTGTTCTCCGGCGCATCGCGCCGCGACCGCGGCGTCAAACGATTCCTGTCCCAAAAAAGCGAAGTCGCGCCAGATGAATTTAACTTGCCCCGTCTTTACATATTTTTCTATCAGCTCTTTTTCGGTGGTTTGATAAAATCTTCCGCAAAACGGACACTGGAAATCACCGAATTCAACGAACGTCACCGGCGCCAAAGGACTCCCCAAAACCTGATCACCCTCAACCACGCCCAAAAGAGCGCTCGCCTCTCCCGCTTGCGCTTCGGGACCTTGTTTTTTGGTATCAGCTTTTTTCCCGCCAAAATCAACCCCGCCGGCGTACATGACCGCCACGGCGATTATCACACCAGCGACTATGATTGAGGCCGGGATTAAGTAAGGCTGATTTTTATCATCCACGGATATTATATTAACACTAAATTCTGTTTTTTCACTTTATATTATATTCCAGCTCTATAAGCAATAATCCTCACCGCTTCAAATTCGTTCACTCCATAAACAGGCTCCGAAGATGTGACTTGCGCCAACATTCCCAGCTTTATGTCTTCAAGTGAAGCGTTTGTTTTGTTTTCCACGCTGATTATTGTATTTTTACCGACTCTGACCCTGTATTTTTTTTCAAGAGCAGGCAGTAGCGCTGGTTTGGAATAATCAAAATCGTCCAGTTTTGATACATCAACCAAAGTCGCGTTTACTTCCAAAACAGAGCCATCAATTCTTTCCACGCTGCCGGTAATAAATAAAGCGCCCAGAATTTCTTTTTTTGTCTCTTCCGCTTGATTAACGGGGGCAGGAGCGACTTCGCTCTCGGTTATGGACACGCCTCCGCCCGCCTTCCTAAACGCTGATTCCTGCCGATAAAATAAAAAACCGACGGCTAACGCCAAAACAACGATCGCTGCCAGATAAAATTTTTCTTTTTGTTCGTTCATGTCAATTAATATATTTTAGTTGACGAGCCGACCAACGTAAGAACACGAGGAGGTATATACAGCGCCGCAATCGTTAACATAGCAAATCGTTGAGTTTCCGTATTGGCCGTTACACCCCGTCCATGAAAAATAACAATATCCGGGAACAATAAGAGGGCAGGCATAAACATTTGCACCCTTGCTGGCAATAAAAACAGGGTCTGTTTCCGAAGGACTTGTTGGCCAGCTTGTTAAACAACTGCCGCCTATACAAAATCCCGCATCCGCTCTCATCTGCCCTCCCGTATAAACGCCTTTGTTGTTGTAAGCGCGAAGCCAGGTCGTATCTTCCATGAACCACCCTCCGCCGTAAGTGCCGTTATACCATCCAGTTTGGCCGTAAGTTCTGTGCCATCCTGCGCCGTCGTCAATGACCGTATTGCCGTCTATATTAATTCCGCCGGCCAAATTCGCCGCTGTAGCGGCATTGGGATCAACATAATAACCGGTATTGTTCCTGTCGTAAAAAATATCCGAGCGGATGTCATAGGAATACAAACGGTAAAGCCAGGAATTGCTTCCGGGGTCAACGTAATATCCCGGCTGGTCTTGGTCTTCAAACCAAGTAAAATTAAGTTTCCCTGTTTTGGTCTGGGTCGTGCCGGAAACGTTCAACGGCTGGGAAACGTTGGCGTTTGGCGGCGGTTGCGAAGGCGGAATCCAGGAGGCGTTGGCGATAAGAGTCATCAAAAAAATAACAACCAAACCGACAGAAACTTGAACCAGCTTATTTAAAATATCACTCTTCATTTTCAAAAACGCTTATTATAATCTGGTCCGCGGTCAATCTGGTAGCTTCATACACGGATTCTTCTGCAACAACCCCAACATGCATACCAGTTTTCAAATCTTCTTTTGCGGCGGACCTGCCGCCCATAAATGAAATCTCGGTTTCGTTGTCTATCGCAACCTCAAAACTTTTACGAACCTTTAGCGATCCTTCGATGGAAAAATAGTTTTGGGCGTCAATTTTATCAAGGTCCACCATTTCGGCTTCAACCACCAATGTATTCCCCTCGGCATTCCGTATTATTCCAGAAATATCGCGCTTTTCGGATACAAGCGACTCTTTTATCAGCTCTCCAGAGTACTTTGCGTCGGCAACAACAACTCCGTCTATCGGTGTCGCGTCGATTTCACTCCGTAAAACGCTCTGACGATACAGAAAAAACGCTCCGAATCCGACCGCAAAACCAAGGATCGTCAACGCAATTTTTTGAATTTTTTCGATATCCATAAATCAGTTTTTCTGGCAAAAAACCATGTTTAAGTACGGGTCTATGTTTGAGGCCGAGTTTGTGTTGAAAGAATGCGAATGGTCGCCGGCGTAATCGGTGTATTTTTCGGTTCGGTCGACATAATCGTTGTGGGACGACGCTGCAGACCCAACAATCACATTATTATTTCCACCCCAGGAGAAATAAGGAATAAAGTGCCTGTGCGAGCCTGCGGAAGCTGTAGTCCCGGAATGGGAATGGGTTTCCGCGCCCCCGGTTCCGCCGTAGCTTGAAGAGCCTCTTGGATACCTGCCGTCCAAAGCGCTAAATCTGGACCAGCCCGAAGGGCAGCCCGAGGAAAACATCGCGATCATTCCGGAAGGAATATCTCCCGGCCAGCTGCTTCTTGAAACGCCACCGAGACTTACAGTGTTAAAAACGCTCGTTGAATTAGGGTCGACATAATAATTAGTATTATTACGGTCGTAAAAAATATCCGAGCGGATGTCATAGGAATACAAACGGTAAAGCCAGGAATTGCTTCCGGGGTCAACGTAATATCCCGGCTGGTCTTGGTCTTCAAACCAAGTAAAATTAAGTTTCCCTGTTTTGGTCTGGGTCGTGCCGGAAACGTTCAACGGCTGGGAAACGTTGGCGTTTGGCGGCGGTTGCGAAGGCGGAATCCAGGAGGCGTTGGCGATAAGGGCTAGAGCGAGCACCACCGCCAATCCGGTGGTAATTTGCAAAAATTTTTGCAAATATTCTCCGTGTTTCTTTTTTAATTTTTTAAAATATTTTTTCATAATTATTAAAATAAATTTATAATGGTTCCTCTCCCGTCGGAGGAGGGGCCGACCCTTCCGGCAAAGGCGCCGGAGCAAATCCTGCCGGAGGTTCCGGCGCGCCCTGCGGCAAAGACGGTTCCGGACGACTTTCCGTAACCGGTTCATTGGTTGTCGGTGTTTCCTCCGTTGACGGACTTGACGGATGTGCTTCAAGAGGCGGAACATCGGTTGGCTTCTGTATTTCAGATTGTTTTATCGGCGCAACTCCGGTCGGATCCGGCGCCAAATTCGGGTTTAAGGGCTCAACATCTGTCGGAGCAGGCACATAACTCGGCCTGTCGCTTGCGTCTTTCCATTTCCTATAAATTCCGTATCCGATTGTGGCTCCGAGAATTAACAAGGCCGCGACAACCGCCGGCAGAATTTTTATAAAGTCGCTTCTGAACCGCTCAAAATCCATAGTTTATTTTATCACGCTCCATCATATTTCCCTAAAATCAGGCGAAACAATAGAGGCATTTAACTTAACGTCCAATCGTATTTTGCCTCCGCCTTCGCCTCTGATTCTTATGGTGTATTCCTGCAAAGCGCTTTCTCTTGGCACGCCGACCCAGAAATCGGCGCCTGCCGAAAATTGCCCCGATGTCAGATTTATTGTCGGGGAAGAGCCCGATGACTCCTGGCCGTTGGTGTTGTTGCGAAAATTATATATCGCTCCCGAAAGCGCCGGTGTTACGCTGTCAACCGACAAGGTAACCTGCGAATTAAACCCGAAAAGCGGGACTACGGAAATAATCGTTTCGGTTGAAGTGGCTACGGGCGCGGAAGTTATATTTGCTTCAATATTGTTTGAACTTGAAAGTGAAAAATCTTCCGGCGGCTGGTTTGCGCTCACGGTTACGCGCTCTTCATCTTTTCTTGTGCCGCGTTCAACTATAACCTTTGCCGAATAAGACCCGACGGAAGAATAGACGTATGTCGCGTCTTTTGAAGTTTCTGAAACTCCGTCAAATTTCGCGCCGATTGAAGGATTCGTAGGGTCCCCGCAGGCAGAGGTTGCTACTGAAACACTGTCGCTTGCGTTGGAACAATCCCACCAGAAAGTATAGTTAATCGTTCCTGTTCCTCCAGAAACTCCTCCTGTCAAAGTTGTGGATAATGGAGCGTACCCCGAAGACGGCAATGCCGAAAGAGTCGCCGCAAACGCGGTGCAGGCATCTCCTGAGCCGTTTACGCCGTAGCTTATTCCACCGCCATAGTCGGCGCTATTAAAACTTATCCCGCCGACGACATCCGAACCCCACGCCCATCCGCTCCAGGAACATTGATTTGCAGACACGCCATAATTTGAACCAGAAAGAGAAATCCAGCCGTCCCATCCGCCGCCGTTAGACAAAGCCCTTGCCCAACCGGTTACGGCTCCGCTATCGTCATCAAAATTGGCTTGGCACGGCGAATTAGGGCATCCGCCCAAGTCACCTTGATTAAAAGTGAGCCAGCCTATGTTTTCAGACCATGCATACCCAGAAAGCCTGCCGTTTGAAGCAGCTGTAACGCCGTAATTTGAACCGCCGCCTTCGGTGCTGTTAAAACTTATCCAGCCGATGGTTTCAGACCACGCCCAGCCGGAAAGATTGTGCTCGGAACCGGCAAACGCGACTTCATCCGGACCGGTGAAACCCGAAATAACAAGCAAAACCAAAAAAGCAAAGCCCAAAAACAAAAGAATACGCCGAAAATCCATATTTTTTATTTTACCACATTTTCACCTTCCAATAAATTTTCTCGTGAGCGGACCGTAATATCCGTTTGATGGCATGATGCCATTTGCTTTCTGGAATTCGGCAAGGGCGGATTCCGTCAGCGACCCAAAAAATGTAGTCGGAGCCTCTTCGGCCAAATCTCTGGCCGCCGGTCCGGTATTTTTTTCAACAAGATATTCTTGGAGTTCTAAAACTGATTCGCTATAAATTCCTCGGTATAAATCGAGCGGATCGGGATTCAAAACCGGAGCGGCAGTTGCTGGTGTAACTTCGGATGGAATTTGAGTTGAAATTGCGGTCTGGGCTGGCGCCGTAATCGAAGCCGGAGTCAAAGGCGTGGTTGCAGGCTTGGGTTCAAGCCGGGCTATGCCGGATTTACTGTATTCAATCGTTGCTGAAAAAATATCGGACGGCTGAAAAAATTTGGTGTAAAATTGCGCGTAAATCGTATATAAACCCTCGGCGCATCCGGAAAGTTCAACTATTCCCGTCTGCACCTGACATAACGCCCACAAGATATTAGGTTTGTAGTTTATAAGCGACGCGCCTGAAAGGTTGGGTTTGTCAGAAAGCACCACTCGATCCGTGTTGGAACCGGCTTTTAAATCAAGCGTCACGATTCCAGAATTTGTAACTTTTGCTCCGGAATTAATTGTTATACCAAACGGTCCTAAGGGTTTTTCAAATGTCCCCGGAAGCGCCCCGCCTCCTCCGCCACCGCCGGCGGTTGCTGTCGTAGTTGTGGTTTCTTCCTCTTCTCCGAATAATCCGAATGTTGAAAAAGCGGTTGTCGTACAGGTAACGGTATTCGCGGCCGTATCAACTGAGCATCCGGTTAGGGCCTGCCAATCTGATCCGTCATGCCTGTAAATTTGAAGGGAAGATTCCTGATAGCCCGAAACGTCGGAGTCGGAATACGTAAAAGTTACGGTTATTGACTCATCAAAAGAAGTTATTGTGGTTGTGGTGTCCGAAAGCGCTTTTATATCGTAAATATGGTCGCCTATGGACAGCAGCCCCGTAGGAGAGCTTAAAGACGAGATAACGGTTGTTTTATCAAGTTTTTTAAGCTGAAACGTGGCGTCGCTTTCGGCGAAATTCGCAGGAACGGTAATAGCCATGCCCACGCTATCGGTAAGCAGTTCAACAGTTCCCCCGCCTGCCGCGGTTATACTTTCCTGAGTCTGGGAAATTATCGTAGCCCCTCCCGGACATCCCGTCGTTACGAAAGTATTGTTGGTGCTTGTCGCGGAGTTGGCCGATGCATCTCTTGAGACGACAGAAAAGTGATATCTTGAGCAAGAAAGAATTCCGGGAAGCAAAACTTCATGAGACGTAACACGAGTCCCTACATCAAACTCAGGAGTAGTAGATCCATAAGAACTGCTCGGCCCGAAAACGACTTTGGAACTGGATTGTTTATCAGTGCTCCAAGTTATTGTAGCCGAAGTCTCCGCTGTGGTTGAAGCGATGTCCGAAAAAGACGGAATGGTCAGGGTGTAAGACAATGTTAAGTCAGAAAGAGTAGGGGTTTGAGAGCCGGCGGTTCTGGCCATTGTAACTTTTGTCTGAACCCACTGGTCGTCCGTACCGTCAGAAAACACGCCGTCTGCTGTTTCCCCTCCGTTTGGGTCAGTAAAGAAAGTGCTTGTGCTGCAGCCGGAGCCTCCATTATCCGGCCCGCACCAGTCAGACCATGTTCCTGGAGAACCGCTGCTATCCGGAGCTGTTCGCATTTGGAATTTGGTATCGGTTCCCGACGGAAGATTCTCCGTCCAAGAAATAGAGTTTATGGTATTCGCGGAATCCGTAGAGTCGAACGGGGAAAAAGTAAGAGTTGCTTCGGTTGAAAATGTCTGAAAATTGATCGTTATATCGTCAAGAGACGGGGTGGCGGAAGCATCGGTTGTAGAAAGAGCTACCTCGTATTGTATATACCTGTCTCCGTCGTCAACGCAGCTGTTAGAAGAAATGTCGTTTCCGGAAGTGATGGCATCACAAGAAGAAAAAGCCGTGGCATCCGACATGTCTATACTTCCGGTTCTGATTTTAACCGAAGAAACAGAGGTGCCTGTCGGAATAGTTGAATTCCAAGAAACATTTCCCCAGTCAGTGAAGTCCCCCGCGTCTATAATTTCCGAAGTGTAGGTTCCGGACGTATTATATTCTCCGACATATTTGGCCAGTTTCAAAGTACGCGGAGCGGCACCGTTAATATAGCCAATATAAATATGATTTGAGTCCAGCGCATGAATGGATGTATTAGCGGCATTCGCATTGGGTGTAGCGGAAGTTATGTTGGATATGTCCCAACTTGAACCGCCGTTAGTTGTGGAAGCAAAACGGAGATTATTATTGGTGGAGTCATAATAACTTATATAAACAGTATTTGAATCTGTGGCGGCTAAAGACGACCAAATTCCCCGATCCCCCGCCGAATCAATCGTTGATGTGGCCCAAGCAGAACCTCCGTTGGTTGATTTAGCTAATTTTAAATCGGCATTGGTGCCATGATAGTAGCTAATAAAAATGTTGTTGGAGTCAGCGGCATAAACCGAACTGCCATAAAAAGATTCTATATTACTGTCTAAGGCTGTTATCGTCCACGAGGAGCCTCCGTTTGAGGATTTGGCGACAGACAGAGAATAAGTGCTGCCGTCATATATATAATACGGAATATAAATTACGCTTGAGCTGACCCCAAATACGGATGTGCCGTAGAAAGCATTTGAATTGGCAATGGAAGAAGTGGCCCAGGACGAGCCCGCATCTGTTGTTTTACCAAATACCAAATTTTTACTTGTTCCTGTATTTTCTACATAAGCGGTAAAAACCGTATTCAAATCAAAATCGTGCGTTGAGATATCGCCATGGCAACATCCTATCGGAGAAGAAAGCGTAGTGAAAGACCAATTAGAACCCCCGTCTGTGGACTTACCGGCTTTGATAGAATACAAACTAACGCCGTCAAAATTCATTGAAACGGTGAAAAGATTGTTGGCGTCTATAGCGGATATAGTAGGATCGCCGCTTCCTCCGGCCGAAAGAGTGGAGGTTGAAAAGGTCGCTCCTCCGTCAGTCGATTTGCCAAGGAATGAATTTGTCCCAATATTATCTCCGTAATGGAAAAAAATGGTATTGGCGTCCGGCACATCCATCATTTTTTGTCCAGCTCGACCGGTAGTGTAAACCGTTGTGTCAACAGAGGTCGTTGTCCATGACGGTGGGGTGGAAAAATCCAAGACAATGCCGTTCGAAGACACGGCTGTCTGCGAATGGGTGCCGGCAAACTGTGCGTCCGTTGTGTCTGTTGTCGAAGAAGCGGTGTCGCCTTTAATCTTGAGCTGCCCGGCGGTTGTGGTAGCGACGCCCTGATCTTGAGCGCTGTACGTGGTCCAACCGGTCCTATTTAGTTGGTGTGCGGGATATACTCCGCCGTCAAGGCCGCCTGACCAGTCGGTCTGTACAAATGTAAATTCACCAGTTGCGGCCTTGGAGAAGCGGACATCGTAAGTATATAAAATTAAAAAAAGGATGGACATAAAAGCAACCAACAAGGCCAGCCAGTGGTGCGGTGATACTTTTTTTAAAGAGTAGAAAAAACTCATACGGCTTTTTGTTTGCTTACTCAATTTTAACATATCTACTCACCTTGATATGCTCCTCTTGTATATTTATTTGAAGCGTCCCAGACCATCCAACTGGTTAAGCCGGAATCGTAGACAGCCTGCATTTGCTTTCTTATCATGACGGCGTCATAATCCGCGCCCAGATCAAAATCCTGAAGCCACGGTCTAAGTTTTGACGGCGTTGAACTCGCGGCAATTAGCCTTTCCGAAGCAACAGTCATCGCCTGATTTACAATTTGATAAGGGTGAACAGCCGGATTCTTAAAACCCGCGAATCCCGTCGGATAATGAGACGGGTAAACCATCGGAGCGATGTAATCAAAATACAAAGCGGCGTTTTCCAAAATTTGCCCGATATTCAGATCGTCGTAATTTACGGTGGTCATGCCAAATAAGTCAGCCGAAAGAGGAACACCAGCGTCCCCTAGCTCGCGGCGTAAATAGGCAAAAAAACCGCTCATGACTTCCGCCGGAGGCGTGGTCTCGTCCCAATAGTCGTAAGCAATATTTTTCATGTTTCCGTCGGACGGAAACCGGATATAGTCAAAATTCAACTCATCGAATCCGGCCTTCTCCGAAGCCCTGGCAACGCGCACAATATAGGCCCAAAAATCTTCGGCGGCCGGGTCAATCCAAGGAATACCCTTATAGTCTTTCCAGACGGATCCGTCTTTCTTTTTCACGGCAAGTTCCGGATGAATTTTTACGAAATAGGGATCTTGAAAAACGCTTATGCGCGCGATAACATAAATGTTTTTGTCGTGCAATTCTTTAATAAAATTTTTGATGTCCGGTATTCTGCGCTCAACCGAACCGAGCTCGTTTATATAAGAATCGTCAACTTCAAATGAAATCCGGCCGGTATAATCTTTAACGTCTATGACCACCGCGTTAAGTTCGGTTGAATCTATAAATCCGGCCAAGTCTTCGCGCCAGTATCCGGTTCCGGCAACCCAGCTGGTCATATATATAGCTTTAACAGACTCGGGAGGACTGATGTGCTGAATTTTTTCCTCTTTAATCAAAGAAAGCGCGGCTTCCTGATCCGAAGCAACATAAAGAGGAGAGCTCGACCGGTCAAAAACAAAAAAAACAAAGGCTATCCCGATAAATATGCCCGATACGACTAAATACTCTTTTTGAAAATGCTTGAAATGTCCCATTTGTTCATTATAGCTTGATTTATTATTCCCAAAAAACTTTGTCCGTTTATCAAAACAGCGCCCGTAACGCGATTGTCTTTTGTGGAAATTCTTACGTATTCGTTTTTTTCGCCCGACGCAAAGGCGAAACCTTTGCTTACAGAGATATCGCCTTTGGCGAATGGACCGATATCGCCGATAAAAGTTATATTCAAACCAAGGTGCCCTATGGAATAGACCGAAATTGTTTTAAATCGCTCTTTTGAACCTGTCATGTTAAAGCCCGCAGTCCTTCCCTGCATAAAAGCGCCCGACCAATTCCCGCCGATACGTTTTCTGCCGGAAAACGGGTCCGGATAGCGCGCGACGTCCCCGGCCGCCCAAACATTTGAAGTCCCGGTCTCCAAATACTCGTTTACCTGAACTCCGCCACTTAGTTGTCCGACCACCAAGTGAGGCATAAAATCTAAATTGCGTTCAAGCCCGATACCAACACCCACGAAATCGGCAGTTAATTCCCCGCCATTTGAAGTGATTTTGCCGTTAAAAACCGTCTCAACCCCGTTTTTCGACCAAACGCCCGACAAAATCTCATAACCACGTTCATCAAAAAAATCCGGCCAAAAACTTTTTTTTGCGCATAACAACTTTATTCTCCATCCGTAGTGAATCAGTGTTTCGATGAATTCCAGAGCCATGAATCCCCCGCCGATAATCACCGCTTCGCCCGCGCCGCGTCCAGACAAAAATTTCTTTATTCTTTCGGCATCACCAAGTGTTTGCAGGCGAAAAATATTTTTGGGAGACGAGGTATTAAGATTCCATGGTTTTGGCCGTCCGCCCGAAGCAATCAAAATTTTTTTGGCTTTAAATTCTTTGCCGGATTTGGTTTTAAGGCTTAATTCGCCCATATTTAGTTTTTCAACTTCCTCGCCTAAAAAAATTTCTACGCCGTTTTTTCTATAATCTTCGGCGTTACGCAGCATTACTTTTTCCAAACCAACCTCTCCGCGGATGAATTCTGGCAGCAAAACTCTTGAATACAAAAAATGCGGCTCGGAGCTTAAAATAGCGATCCGACCATTCTTGTCTTTTTGGCGTATGGTTTCGGCGGCGGTAGTTCCTGCAATCCCGCCACCGATTATTAAGTAATCAAAATCAGGCACCTAAAATTTTGGCCTTCTCAACAAGTTCCTGTTTGGTGTCGGCCATAACTTGCCCGATCAAATTTTCCAAATCGGGAATCTTGCTTTTCAAAAACGCATCCAATTCTTCCGGCTTGGATTTTGAGCCAAGAAGTTTATCAAATTCGTCTTTATCGGCGTCGTTTAATTCGTCCAGAACACGGACGTTGATTCGTCCTTGAATAATTTCTCCGAAAGCCAAAAGAATTTCCTCCATTCTTTTTGGCGGAACATTTTCCAAACCCAATTCTGTTATGATGTTTTTTGAAAGATGATCCTGAACTGTTTTATCCATAAAATTAGTATATCAAATTATTTAATAAGATGCCTGTTTTGGGCGGCGAATTTAATAGCCTCGTCAATTGTTTTATCTTCAACTAAAGGCAGAAGGTTTTTAAGTTCGGTTTTGACCATAACCGCCAGCTTCCACTCGGCATATATATCAACACGTCCCGCGGTTTCGTCGTTTAAATGCCGGAACAAATCCCAAAATGTTCCTTTGCGGATTTTTAACAGGTCTTTAACTTTGGAATTTTTAATCTGATCGTAATAACTCTCGTCAATTCCGAATGAAGCAAGACGGTCGGACACAAATTTTCCCGTATCTATCTCTGTTCCCGGATATCCTTTTTCCAATTCGGCAAATGTCGGCGCTTCTGAACCGGCTTCCGGAGCTTCTTCAACCGGCAAATGTCCAAACGGCCTTTCAGGAACGGTTTCAGTCGAAGTTTCGTACGAAACTTTCGTCGGACCCATCCTCTCGCCCTTAACATAAAAAGATTCTGTCTCGCCATCCCAATAAACTTCCGTCCCCGGATGAACCAGATTAATCTCGCTTATGTGAACCATACCTCTCCCCGGAATATCAACGAAACTGTTATGCCATGATTCTCCAAATTGTTTATCTGAAAGTCCGGCCTGTTTGGCGACTTCTTTGGCCGCCTTCCAAACATTACCCCCCCGATCTATGATTGCGGAGTATTGCTCCTGCTGGAATACTTCCACTGTTTTTCCGGCCACGGGGGGCACGACAGTGGCTTCGCGTTCAAGTTCGGGCGCAATAACCGGTTTTTCTCCAGTCTCCGGAGGAATTAACCCGCCAGCCGAAGGTTTTCCGGCCAAATATTCATAAGACGGCTCTACGGCAAATGACGCTCCAACGCCCAGAGCGCCGGCAATAAGCGCTTTTTCAATATTAATTCTTTGTTTTTGGCGAGCGATTCTGGCGTATTCGCGAATCGTGTTTTCTTTGGCAAACAAAAGCTCGTTTTGTACTCCCGATATTCTTATGTCATTTAACATTTCGGCTTGCTTCTGCTTTGTCTTCTCAATATTCTTTTTGGCGGCGCTATCCACAAACGGCCCAACAAGTTTATCAAGGCCTTTATAAACCGCTCCGGCAACAAAACCGCCGACAACCGAACGAGCCAATCTGCCTACGCCATAAGAGCCGGCCGCCCAGAGACCAACCGCGGGACCGGTTAAAATAAAAACTCCGGTCGCAATCCCAACACCCAAAGCAATTCTCGTGCCTTTCGGCATTTTTGAATAATTGCGCCAGAGCTTTTTCAGTAAACCGGGATTTTCTTTTGATTCAGCCGCAAATCTTTTTTCGTATTCTTTTTGCAAACCAAGCTCCATTCCAACGATTTTTTCCAAACGTTCTATATTATAT
Organism: Candidatus Niyogibacteria bacterium RIFCSPLOWO2_01_FULL_45_48; assembly: GCA_001819395.1. Taxonomy (GTDB): domain Bacteria; phylum Patescibacteriota; class Minisyncoccia; order HO2-45-28; family HO2-45-28; genus HO2-45-28. The sequence continues at coordinate 5,934 of MHMQ01000032.1, read as the reverse complement.
TTTTGCGGACCGCCTTCGGGAGCCATTTCCGGAGACAAATAAAACGGCTTTTCTTTTTCCGAGACCTCCGATTTTTCAATCAAAAGTTTATGATATTTTTCTTTTGCCGCAAAAGCCTCATTCCACAATGGTTCGTTCGGCATCCAGCTCTTTTTTGCTTTACGCTCCAAATCCTGCCACTCAAAATAAGAATTTTTTAACTCCTCGGGAAATTCTTCTTTAGCCCCCTCTTTAAACGGTCCTATTTTTTTTGCTTCCTCCTGAAGATATCCCAAATCAGGGTGAATTCTTAATTCTTTTGATTTTTCGGCTTCGGGCTTTTCTGGAGTTTTTTCAGGACTTTCAGCTGCTGGGCCGGGAATAAACAGTTTTTCGTCCGCAGCTTTTCCTCTGGCCGCGTCTTCTTCCAGCGCCTTTTCATGCAAAGCCTCCTTGCCTTTTTCGGTTAATTCCCAATCGCCGGATTCGCCGCGTTCTATCTCGCCTCTGCGCGACTGTCCGCCAACATAACCGCCCCGTTCGCTATGAAGTTTTTGCTCTTCGGGCGTAAATTTTGGAACTTTTTCTGACATATATATAATAGTATATGAGTTTACTGCTTAAAGTTTAAAACATCTTAATTATACATTATAAATCCTAAAAAGTCAAGAGCCCTCCGGTTGGAGGGCTCTTGCAACAAAAATCCGGTTTGATTACATGGGCATGGAAGAACCGCCCGATTTTCCTTCGGCCATCGCCGTCCAGAAAGCCAAAACAGCAACCACAATACCGGTGGCAATCATAAGATACTTGTGTAGTGATGGATCCAGGCCCAAAAACGGCATCAAAATAATCCAGAGACCCAAAACCCCGTTAACCCAGTTCTGCCACATAAGACAAATTTTTAATAAAGCCAATAAAAGGTTTCAAAACGACCTTACATTCTAATTTTATCATAACCCGGGTATATAAAAACGGGAGTTATCCACAACCCCCGTTCTTCTTATTTGACATGAAGCGCTCCGGTGATTTCCACAAGCGTTCCGTAATTCACGCCGCTATAGTACAAAAGATGATTCATCCGGCGGAATTCGCCGTAAGACAAGCCGAAAATGTTGGCTAAATGGTGGTAAATATCGCCAAGCCTGATTTTATACCAAACCGCCGTTTTCTCTCCGGCGGGTAAATAAACCAGGCCGGGTTTTACGCCAATGGGCTTTTCGGGATAAACAATCACCATGCCGGGTTTTAAAACGCGGTGCGCCAGAAAAGGGTTAAACATTCTCAATTCCAAAACCGGAATTCCTGTCGCCAGAGACACCGCCTCCCAGGAGTTATTGGCGGAATCAACCGGCAAAAAACTCAGCTTAAGATCGGCAACGGCCTTGCGCAAACACGATTTGTATCCGGCTAAAATATGGTAATAACTGCTGACGCCCATAAGATACTGCACGGTTTCAAGACGGAACTCCCCTCTCGAAATCCTTCCGGGTCCGCCGTTGTAAGCGGCGATTATCAGGCTGGTATCGCCGCCGAAAACACGGCTTAAGTCTTTCAAATAACGGATGCCCGCCTCGAGGTTGTCCGTGATTCCGTGTTTATTTTTAATATCCCTGGCGGTTAACGGCATCACCTGCATAAGACCGAGAGCGCCCGCGCTTGAAACAAGATTTTCGTTTCCGCCGGACTCGTAAAGCATTATAGCCAAAATCATGTTCGGATCCAGCCCGTATAAATTGGCCAGTTCCAGAATTCTGCGTTCAAAACGAAGAGCCTTTTTAAACCCACCAACGAAAGAGTGCGATATGTTTATGTTCCCGCAGAATTCAGTCTGTCCGCGCGCGAATTGAGCGTAAAACACGGTAAAAATTAAAAAAAACGCGCCAAGCACGATTCGTTTGGCCATATCCGCCCCATTTAAAGAGTCTCTGCTAAATCTAACCCGATTCTTTATCGCCGGCAACTCACAAGAAAACGGCATTGACCGGTATTCGGATGGATTTTATTATTAAGTCATATGAATAAAATTTATATCGCAGCGGTATTTATCGTATTATTTATCTTAATTTTTGTTTTTTTACTGCTTGCCGGCAAACTCCCATTCGGCCTGCCGGGATTAAACAAAACACCTCCGGTCAAAATAGGGGTTTTGTACCACTCCTCCTCTTACAAACTCGCGTTTAACGGCCTGAAAGACAAAATGGCCGAAGACGGATACAAAGACGGTGAAAAGGTCGAGTTCGTAGTTAAAGAGTTGTCCGACCCCTCCGACGCGACGCTGGCAACCAAAGAGCTTATGGAAGCAAACGTAAACATTATATATTCAGTCTCCACTCCGGTAACAACGCGGGTTAAAAACGAGGCCGACGATACGCCAATCGTTTTCAACATAGTCGGAGATCCGATAGGTCCCGGTTTTGCCAAAAGTTTTGCCGAGCCCGGAATGAATCTGACCGGGTGTACGAATCTCTCGGCTTCCCTTTCCGGCAAACGTCTTGAAATTTTCAAACAGGCATTCCCAAACATAAAGCGTGTGGTTACTTTCTATGATCCGGCAAACGCGTTTTCCGCGCTTTCAATACAAGAAACGCGAAAAGCCGCTTCGGGCCTCGGTATAGAGGTAAAAGAGGTTCTGGTTAAAAGCGTTGAGGAAATAGACGCGGAACTCGCAAAACTGCGCCCAGGGGAATTTGACGGATTCTACAACACGCCCGACGCAAGAGTTGTCGGCAGAATAGATAAGGTTGTCGCAAGGGCAAACGAGCTTAAAATTCCGGTCATGGGACACGAGGAGGACTTGGCCGTAAAAGGAGTCGCCTTGACCTACGGCGCGAATTTCTACCTTCTTGGACGCGACTGCGCGATTGTCGTTGAAAACATAATTCGCGGACATTCCCCGAAAACCGAGCCGGTCATAAGCCCGTCGAAACTTGAACTTGAGCTTATAATCAACCAAAAAACTTTGGACGCCATAGGAAAAACCATTTCACAACCCATTCTTTCGCAGGCGGATAAAATAATAAAATAAAAAATTAATAAAAATAAAATTATGAAAAAAATTTATGTCGTCTCTTCGCTGGTGGCTCTGCTTATAATAATTGTGGCTTTGCTTTCGGCCGGTAAAATAATATCATGGCCTCTTACAGAGGACAAAAAAACAGAACCGGTAAAAATTGGAGTCTTGTACACGTCAAATTCCCACAAGCTCGCTTTCGATGGATTGCGGGACAAAATGGCCGAGGATGATTATAAAGAGGGCGAAAAGGTTGAGTTTATAATAAAGCAGATTGCCGACCCGAACGCGGCCGCAAGCGCAACAAAGGAACTTTTAAACGCGGGAGTCAAACTGATTTATTCAATCGCAACACCGGTAACAATCGCGGTTAAAAAAGAGGTGGATGAATCTTTTCCGATAGTTTTCAATATTGTTGGCGATCCGGTGGGGCCGGGACTGGTAAAAAGTTTTTCCGAACCGGGAATGAATGTTACCGGATGCACCAATCTTTCGGTCGCGCTTTCGGGAAAACGGCTGGAGATATTCAAACAGGCCTTCCCGAACATAAAGCGCGTAGTGACTTTTTATGACCCGGCAAACTCTTTATCTAAACTTTCGATTGAAGAGACACGAAAAGCCGCTTCGGGCCTCGGTATAGAGGTAAAAGAGGTTCTGGTTAAAAGCGTTGAGGAAATAGACGCGGAACTCGCAAAACTGCGCCCCGGGGAATTTGACGGCTTTTACAACACTCCGGATACACGGGTCGTCGGCAGAATAGATAAGGTTGTCGCAAGGGCAAACGAGCTTAAAATTCCGGTCATGGGACACGAGGAGGACTTGGCCGTAAAAGGAGTCGCCCTTACTTACGGCGCGAATTTCTACC
>MHMQ01000032.1:0-2061 GCA_001819395.1 Candidatus Niyogibacteria bacterium RIFCSPLOWO2_01_FULL_45_48 | reverse complement strand
ATAATCAACCAAAAAACTTTGGACGCCATAGGAAAAACCATTTCACAACCCATTCTTTCGCAGGCGGATAAAATAATAAAATAAAAAATCCGCCGAGTCGTATGGCTCGGCGGATAATTTCAGCCGGTTCCGTCCGCCAGCTCTTTCAGAAACTTAGCCGCTTTTTCAAGGACACCTTTTTCTGACGGAAAGAACGCGCTGACCCCAAGAGCTTTGAGCTGCTTTTCCTCCGACTCGCGGATAATCCCCCCGCCTATAATTTTCACCCCATCAAGACCCGCGAGCCGCAGTTCTGAAACCAATCGCTCAAAGTAATTCAGCACATCTCCGGTGTGCGTTGAGACGCATAAAACATCAATGTCTTCCTGCGAAGCGATTTTTGCCAGCTCCTCGCATGAAAGATGCAGGCCGGGATAAATCACTTCGGCTCCCAAGTCGCGCAAGAACGAGGCCAGAATGAAAATCGGCCTGTCGTGTCCGTCCAGATCGTTTTTTGCGACCAAAATTCGCAAGTGATTTTTAAGACGGAACTTTTCCACAACCTCCCGCCGGTCTTCGTAATTTTTCCTGGGTATGAAAACCGCTTCATCTTTGTAAACGCCCCAGACGTCTTTCAGGGCGCTAACAACTTCTCCGAGAGTCGCCCCCTTTTCAACGGCGTTAATCAAAAAGGGCATTATATTTTGGTTTGTTCTTGCCATTCGCCTAACTTCGTCAAGCGCTGCGTCCGTATCGAAAATTTTTCCGGAAATCAATCTTTCATGTTTAAAAGCGGCAAGGCGCGCGAACTGTTCTTCTCTTGCTCTCTGCCTAAGCGCGAGCTCTTCTTCGATTCCTTCCGGCTCCTCAATCTTTTCGGGAACATGGATATTATGCCCCACAACCGGAATTTTTCCGGCATCTATATCCTGATCGTGATCAGTAGACACCTCCTGAATAGCTCTTTGTGGATAGCCAAGCTTCACCGCCTCCGCCATTCCGCCCATGCGCTCAATTTTTTCAATTTCAGTCATGCACTCTTCAAAAAATTCATCGGTAAGCGCTTCAACGAAGTACGCGCCCCCGAGCGGGTCGGCCACATCGCAAATGCCCGTTTCGAGTTGGATTATCTGTTGGGTTCTGACGGCGACACGCGCCGCCTTTTCGGTGGGAGTAAGAAACACCTCGTCATAAGAGTTGGTATGCATGCTTTGGGCTCCGCCCAAAGCTCCCGCCAGAGCCTGAATCGCCACGCGCGCGATATTATTTAACGGCTCCTGCCTTGTCAACGAACAGCCGGCCGTCTGAACATGCATCCGGCACCACTGCGATTTAGGATTTTGGGCTCCAAACCAGCCGCGCATGATGTGCGCCCAAAGACGGCGCGCCGCGCGAAGCTTCGCGATTTCTTCAAAAAAATTATTGTGTATGTCAAAGAAAAAGGAAAGCTGTGGCGCAAAGTCGTCAACGTTCAGGCCTCTGTTTATCGCCTCGCGGACATAAGCGACGCCGTTGGCCAAAGTAAAAGCAAGCTCCTGCTTGGCCGTAGCGCCTGCTTCGCGTATGTGATAGCCCGAAATGGAAATCGGGTTCCATTTAGGTATATTGAGAGCCGTAAATTCAATCATATCAATCACAAGACGCATGCTCGGCTCGACCGGAAATAACCATTCTTTCTGGGCGATAAACTCCTTCAAAATGTCCGTCTGAATCGTGCCTCCGAGTTTTTCCAAGGGAATGTTTCTTTTCTTCGCGACAGCTATATACATTGCGAGAATCACGGCCGCCGGACCGCTTGAAGTCATTGAAATTGTGATTTTATCTATTGGAATTCCGTCAAAAAGATTTTCCATGTCTCGTAGGGTATCAATGGCGACGCCGTCCCAGCAAACCGAGCTTCGGCAAATCGGCTCGTCGGAATCACGCCCCATAAGAGTGGGAAGATCAAACGCGGTGGAAAGCCCCGTGGCATTTTCGGCCAAAAACATTTTGAAAAGCCCGTTGGTGTCGGAGGGCGTTCCGTGCCCGCAAAACAAACGAACAGTCCATTTCTTTTTTCTGTACATTTCAGGATAAATTCCG
>MHMQ01000031.1 GCA_001819395.1 Candidatus Niyogibacteria bacterium RIFCSPLOWO2_01_FULL_45_48 | reverse complement strand
CGCAACCAATGAAATTTTCGGCCAATTAAATTTAAGCATATCCGGATATTGTATATCAAAAAATAATTTTGGCAAAATCCCAAAATTCGGGCATGTTGTGCTTAACTTTGAGCCAAAACCACCATTCCGCGCCCCAGAGGTAGTATTCGCCAAAATTGGCGGCCTTGGCGTAATCAACCGTATTTTTGAAAAAATCTAAGTCAAAGTTTTTAAACTGGTCTTCAACGCCGGTTTCATAAAGTTGTTTGGGGAGCCATGGTTCCGCCGCAAGCTCTATGACTATGAATTTTTTGTCGTATTCGTCTGTAAGCCGTCTTATAATTTTTTCTTTAACCCTGAAAAATTCCGGAGGCAAGTGATAGTCAATAAATCCAAAAAAATCGTTATAAACCCTGCGATACATAGTTGTTCCAAAAACATCTCCCACGCGAACCGCCGAATACCATCTTCCCACTTCACCGGAATCGGTGATCAAAACAGGATGCTCGGGGTCAAAAGATTTTACGAGAGCTATTTCTTTGTCCAGCAATTCTTTATCAAGCACCGGACATTCCCCAAACGGTAAAAACGGCTCGTTTTCAACCTGCCAATAAATTAACGCCGGATGATTTTTATAACGATTTACAACCGCTTCAACATATTGAAGCAAATCCTGATCTGATTTTGCCCAATCGGGAACATGACACTCCGGCCAACGCGGAAGTTTCTGCCCCACAGCCAAAACGACCCTCACGCCAACACGCTCGGCTTCATTCATCTGATAATCAAAATCATTAAAATAAAACTTTCCCTTTTCCGGCTCAATTTTATCCCAATAAGCGATAAGCCGGATTCTTTTGGGTTTTAAGTCGTTTAAAATCGCGTCGTAATTTTCGCGCCAATCAAGACCGAGCATTTCAGAAAATTTCTGCGAAAATGTAACGCCCCAGATAATTTGTCTGTCTGCGTCAGACGCCCATCTGACGCTCGCCCACGCGTCTGACTTGTAATACTCGCCCGCCGCGAGCCATAAAACACCGAAAGAAATTACAGCCAAAGCGGTTATTTTCCCTACCAACACCCATCCGCGAAAACGTTCGTGCAAAATCAGCCACCCGCCAAGAAAAATAAAAATATATTTTAGATTATAGGTGGAGTCCACAAGCGGCGGAAGCCCCAAAAGCAAAGCGTAATAAACCAAAACGGAACCGGCTCCGGCGTATCCCCTGTTTAAAAAGTAAGCCCATTTGTTATGAAATTCGTCGCGCCCTTCGGGGTTAAAAATTTTCCCGCGAAGCGCGGGAAATAAAAGAAAAGACAAAACGGCGATTAGACCCGCGAATTTAATCCAGATAAATCCCGTGGCAAAGTTTGAAAATTCAAAAACGCTTTTGGTAAGCGTGTTTGAAAGACCAAAAGCAAGAGCGGATAAAAGCGCAAAAATGGCGATTTTTGAGCGAAGGCCCTTTTTCTCAACAAAAAACAAAATAATCCCGCCTAAAATTAAAATAGAAAAACCGATTAACTGATGGCCAGTCAGCTCAATTCCCAAAATCCATGAACTGAAAAAAAATGTAAATATCGGCGAGACAGCACCAATTAAAATAACCGAATTTGACGCTTCTCCGTAAAAAAGGGCGTAAAAATAAAAAAGCATCGCCAGAATGAAAAACACCCCCGCAAGCATCGCGACTCCCGCTTCCGAAAAATTAAGCATTCTAAAACCGAAAGGCAGAAAAACCAACGAGAAAATACCCAGCACTCCAAGCCAAAAAGTGTAGCCGACGGGGTTAGGATAAGACTTTCTCAAAAGCAGTTTGTCTATTACCGCCGAACTTCCGTTTACAAACTGCGCCGCAATCGCCACCAAAAGCCACATGAATTGATTATACTTTCATTTGATAAAAACCAAAATTTGCTTTAAATGCCTTATCTTATTTTATTCAAAAAGCAAAACAGCGCCGAGGGCGGCGGAGTGGTCGCCAAGACGGGATTTTAGGACCGGAACTTTGAGACCGTTTTTTATAAACGACTTTTTTAATTTTGAAATGAAATTTTTTATTTTCATCACCACTCCCCCGCCGATGATTATTGCCTGCGGTTTGTATGGCTTGATGAGTTTTGCCAAATTCTTACCTAGAAATTTGGCAAGCTCCGAATCGTTTTTTTTATCACGGATTTTTTGGTATTCGCGCTCCCATTTCTCGGCATATTCAAGCTTTTTAATTTTCAAAATTTTTCCGTTTCTGCCTACGGCCCGGCCGATTCCTGTGCCAATGGTTAGAAAAAACGCGCTTTTTTTGTCACGCCCAGCGCCAAACAAATACTCGCCTCTCGCAAAAGCACGAGCGTCATTATCAACCCTTAGCGGAGTAATACCAACTTGAGGGATTCCATCCCTCAAGTTGATTAAATCGAAATTTTTGATTTTTGGGATATTGGTGCTAAATTTCAGAGTCGTTCCCGACACAACACTAGCAGAACCGATGCCGATTCCCGCAATTTTTTTTCCGCGCGTTAAATCCCTTACAAGCCCTTTCAGCGCATACTCAAAACCAGCCCGACTTTGAGGCGTTTTTGTTTCTCTTTTTCGTAAAATCTTTTTTCCATCCCACAAAATCCCACGGATCTTCGTCCCGCCGATATCAATGCCGACAAAAACGCCGTTTTTATTGTTCATGCATCACTCGCGCTTGGGCGTACCCGCAATACTCGCAATCCTCGCCCGCTTGCGGAATTTCATCGCCCGAAATGATTTTTTTAAGCTCCGTAATCACCGGCTCAATCCATGCGTCATCTCCGGTGTAAGGCAAGACACTGATGTCAAATTCTATTTTCCCGTCAAAAGCCTCCAAATCAGTGCGTCCGTTGCAATACACGAAATATCCCGTATCCGAAACTTCAAAATCAAGCCGGCGCAAAAGCCACTGATACACCTCCATCTGGCGCTTGTAGCCCATCTGCCAATCGGCATCCAGCCCCACCTCGCCATTTTTGGCGGTGGACTTATAATCCACAACAATCAGCTCGCCTTTTTTGTTTTCCCATATATCGTCAACAGCGCCGGTTATAAGCAAATTGCTGGGCTCGTGATGATACTGGATTCCTTTGAAATTTTCCCGCCATTCGTCGATCATTTCGTGCTGATACGGGACGGCGTCAATCCCGTATTTTTTCATTAAAGGGTGCGCCGTTTTTTTGGCGCGATGAAAATCAAATTCCTTTTTTAGGAGAGTATCAACCGCGCTGTTTATGTTAAACGGCGGAAAAGACGGGCGCCTGATACCCAAGCGGTTATTCAGATAAAAACAGCGCGGACATTCAACGAAAAGCTCAATCCCCGACCGGCTGACTTTAAACGGCTTTTCGTCATCTTCCGCGTATAACCCGCGCGATTTTACAACAAATTTTTTCTTCATATGTTTATTTTACAACATTCCATAAGCGTCCGCGAAAATATGAAACGGCAAGCCAAATAATGAAGGAAACGAGACAAAGAATGCCTAAAATGACTGCGTAGATTAAAAGTATGGCTGGAGCAATAATTATGGCGCCGAGCCCCGCCACGCCCGCCAGTTTGGCCATTTTGAAATAAAAATAAATTCCAAGCCCGATTGAGCCCAAAACAAAAACCGCCAAATGCCACAAAAATATTTTTAAAATTTTCATTTAAGCAAGCTTGCTGCCAAGATCAATGGAGTCCTTGATGGGCGCTATCAAAACCCAGCCGATGCCGGAGTTGTTGCGAAAACCGAGCGTCAAAACTTCGGACTCAAAATCGGCAACTTTTTTGGGAGGAAAGTTGGTGACACAGCAAACAAGCGTCCCTTGCAATTCCTCTTTCGTGTGTGGACCGACCGCCTGAACGCTTGAGGTTTTGACGCCCAATTCCGGCCCAAAATCAATTTTCAATTTAAATGCCGGCTTTTTCGCTTTCGGAAAATCCTCAACCTCAACGACTCTCCCGACCCTTATGTCAATTTTGGAAAAATCTTCGTAAGAGACGATCATGAAATAGAAAACTCGTATCCGACCAACTGCCACCCCGCAACGCCGTCTTTATGGTGAACAACGTTGGTATAACCTGCTTTTTCAAGAGTTTGGGCTGCTTCAACCGATGCCATGCATGCGGCTGAACCGCAGTAAATTATTATTTCGGCATCCTTTGGCGCTCCGACCTCCTTCTCAAATTTATCCAAAAAATCGGGGGTATTTGGCACGTTTTTCGCGCCGGGAATATGCATTGCCTTAAAGCCGTTTTCGCCCCTTGCGTCTATCAAATAAAAATTTTCTTTGGCATCAATTTTCTTTTTTAATTCTTCGGTTGTAATAACTTTTGCCATATTTTCAATATTAATTAACTTGTAAACTCTTGCCAAGCGCCCACAAAAGAAAAACTACCGCCAGCAAAACCAAAATTTTAATTATTTGTTTGAGCATGTGATTATTTTACTCTTTTGGACGGATTATTATAATCTGGCGTAAAATAATGTCTTCGGGTTTGGTTATGGCGGCACCGGGAAAATCAAACCAGACGCGGAGAAACTCTTTTCGCGGAATTTCGCGGATCCCTCCTATTTCAGGGTCTTGTAAATAAATTTTTTCATCATCAATGCCGGCCACCACCGACGAATGTCCGTCCGGCATTTCGGAGTCCATGTAATCTCTCCGCCCGGGCGTGAACCAATTCACTATAACCGGCACTTTATTTTTGAGCCACGACTCAATTTCGGAAAAATCGGACTCGTTTTTTACCTCGGCATCAAATCCATATTTACGCGCCGTTTCAGCCATAATCTCGGCAGAAACTCCAAGTTCCGTATTGTGGTTGCACGCTTCAGCCAACTCCCCCTCGCCTTTTTCAAGGCCATAGTACTCAAAAACCATTTTCAAGGAAGCCGGGCCGCAATACCCGCCGTGAAGCGTTTCCTGAAATGATTTTACCGGAAGCAGTTCCATAAATAAATCGTACCTTAATCTATTCTAGTTTTTTGCAAAATTCCAAAATAGTTGCAGCACGGTCTGTTATTTTATGCCGTACGCTATTCCCGTCATTTCGCTTCAGAACCAAACCGGCAATCGCCAACTTACGAATATGATCGGAGGCGTTCATATAGCCGATATTCAGTTTTTCCGTTATTTCGTCAACAGACAATTCCGACTCGCGCTTGAGTAATCCCAAAATCTGAAGCCGCCTATGGTTGGCAAAGCCTTTTACTACCCGCTCAAGCTTCTTATAGCTAACCTTATTTGTTCTCATATCTCTATTATATAACTATTCTAGTATTTTGCAAAATTCCAAAATGAATTGGTGAGCGGTAAAAACACGGAGACAGCGACCTTATACCAACTGCCGCAAGTCTGAAATTTTAATTTTGGCCTCACGCGGAGTATTTTTAAAATCGGACTTAACGTCTTTCAAAAACCAATCTTTGATCTCAAGAGGATAGAAAAGTAGTTGCGATATTTTACCGATTTCATACCACACGGGCTCGTAATAATTCGCCCCTCCTTTCTGCATATCCCTCAATTCGTTGCCTTCATCAAGCTTGGGCTCGCCCGATACATACCGGCAAAGATAGAAAAATTGCTCGCCTCCATTGTCATAAATATGATGATAAAGAGGTTTTTCTATTTTTATTTCAAGTGATGTTTCCTCCTTCACCTCACGCAAAACCGCCTGCTCAACTGTTTCCCCCTTCTCCACTCCGCCTCCGGGGAAATTATAATATTCTTTTCCGTTTTTAATGCGGTGCATTATAAGCACTTTTCCGCCGTTGATAACGACGGCCACAGCCCTGATTTTTTTCATATTTTATTCTATACCATCCCGCTACCGAGAAATCAATCGCCGTAAAAAAGCTTTACCAGTTTTGGCAAATCGCTTTTTGTTTTTTCGCCGCCGGAAATGCGCTCAAAAAGCGCTTTCGGTGTCAGCCAAAAGTATTCAACAAAATCATTTTTGTTATAATCCGGTGTTTCGTCCATTTTTATTTCATACACTTTCATATACGCCGAAATATCCGAGGTCATTGAACTTATTTCATGCCTTTTAATTTCCAATCGGCAATTATTATCTTTTTGCCTTGGCGTGTTATGACGAGTTTTTGTTTTTCGCGGATTTTCAGTTCGTCGGCGATTTCCGCCGGAATCACGACCGACAAACTCCGCTTCCCGACCCTCGTCACCTTCCTGACGTATTTTTTCATATCCTTATTATGCTACGCAGCATATTACGCAGCAAGGTTTTATCTATTACTCATTTTGTTCAATATGGGTATATTGAACAATGAATGTTTATCTTCTGGGGCGGAAACTGCGGGATGAGCCCCGACGGTTGAAACGCGGAGGAAATTTTTTTTGAGGCGGTTTTTCGCCGGAAGGCTGGGGATATCTAGAAGGCGGAGCCATTTGCGCCTGATGCGCGGGCGGAACGCCGGGTAATTTTGAAATAGGCAGATTTTTTTTAATCAAAAATTCGATTTCGCTGACTTCCCTTCTCTGGTCGGGCATAGCAAAGGATATGGCGTGTCCTTCACGACCCGCACGCGCCGTACGCCCAATCCTATGGACATAATCTTCAGCCTGCTCGGGCAGGTCAAAATTAAGCACAAGCTCAATCCCCTGCACATCTATGCCCCGAGAAGCAATGTCGGTCGCGACCAGCACCCGATATTTACCAGACTTAAATCCTTCAAGCGCGTCTCTGCGCTGTCCGAGCGAGCGATTGCCGTGTATTTCGGCAACATTATGCCCCATCATTTTGACGCGGTAAGTCACTTTTTTTGCGCCATACTTGGTGCGGGTGAAAACCAAAGCCGAGCCTTTATACTCGGCAAGTATTTTTTCAAGAAGCCAGAGTTTGTCTTCTTTTTTGACCACAAAAATTTCTTGGGCAACGCCCTGAACGGTTGTGCCCGGAGGCGCCACTTCAATTCTAATCGGAAGGCGCATGTGGCTGGATGCGATTCTCATGATTTCGGGCGGAAGCGTTGCCGAAAAAAGCATGGTTTGGCGATTTTTGGGAAGTGTCTGTAAAATGCGCCTTATTTGCGGTTCAAAACCCATGTCAAGCATGCGATCAGCCTCATCCAACACAAGAATACCCACACGGTCAAGCGTGGCGGTCCTATGCTGAATATGATCAATGAGACGCCCGGGGGTCGCGATAATTATATGGGGGTTGCGGGCCAAAGCCGTTATTTGGGGTTTTATTGAAAGACCGCCGATCAATACCGCGGTTTTAAGTCCAAAAGAGCGGCCTATTTTATGCAGTTCTTCGTCCACCTGCAAAGCAAGTTCGCGGGTTGGCAAAAGAACCAAACCCTGGTTTTTGGCGCGCGCCAGAATCTGAATCATGGGAATTCCAAAAGCGAGGGTCTTGCCGGTGCCGGTCTGGGCTATACCGACAACGTCTTTGCCTTCAAGCGCCGGCGGAATTGCCTGACGCTGAATGGGCGTAGGTTCGGTGAATTTGCTTCGAGCGATAATTTCCAAAAGCGAGGGCGCGATACCAAGACCGCCGAACGTCTCAAAAACGGAATTAGGATTCATTTAGATGCGAGGGAAGCCAGTCCATCAGTTTTTTTCTGTGCTTCTCGATTGACCATTTATCTTTATTTGAAAAAAGCGACGGATTTGCCTCCTGAAATTTTTTGAGAACCGCCACAGAGGCCACAGGAAACCCCGTCGGGATGGTTTGATTATAGGATTTTATGAAAACCTCGGCGGTTGTGTGCGCCTGATTGAGTTCCAGCTGAACATCTCTTCGTTTCATGACAAGTCAACTATATCATATTAGCGCGAAAAAAGCAATGATGTTTTATTATTTGGTAGTCCCTCGGCTAATGCCTCGGGAAGCTGAATGTTTCAACCAAATTAAAATTTGGGAAACATTCGCTGCTACCGGGCTTGGATTCCCCGCCTGCCAGGACCTGAGCTGGGGAGCCTGGATTCGAACCAGGATACTTGCCTCCAAAGGGCAATGTCCTACCGTTAGACGACTCCCCAGCTCAAGTCCCAGCGATGGCGGGCAGGGAACCTAGATACTCGCCTCCAAAGGGCGATGTCCTACCATTAGACGATCCCGCAATTTTTAAATTATAACTTAATTTTGCCGACTTGACAAATTGGTAGAATCTGATACAATGTAAAAAGTAAATCCGCCGTGTGGCGGGACGGCAAACGGCGTTATGCCTTTTGCTAAGAGCCAAATGTCCGGGCTAAAACGGGCAAAGCACCTTGAGGGAGGGCGCCGTGATGGCACCGCAACAGAAAGAAGTGTCGGAAAAACAGGAGCGGAAATTGCTGTTCATAATTGAAGATGCCCCGGGACCATTTGATCTTGCGAAAAGAATGATGGCGCTGGTTGATGGGTTGAATAACAATATCAATGCAATCGAGATATATCTGACGATAACCCCGATCAATTATGACGACGACCTTTTCACCCACCATATTGCTCCTGACACATTTTTCTTTTGGCCTCCAAAAAATATGGACATCATATTCTGTGCCACACTCGTCGGACCCGGACCGTGGGATGACATGAAAAATTGGCCGACAGTCAGACTCGTAGGAAAATTTTTACAAAATGAAGAGATTTTTAAGCAAACACAGCAAGATCCTCCCAGATTTCGTAAACTCTCTGAGTTCATAAACGAACTCCAAAAGCCGCGATGGGAAGCAATATTTAACACCAGAAGCCGCAAGGGAAGCGTCTACATGCTTCCCGAGTCAATTCCCTGCCCATTTTAACGGTCAAACAACTCCCGCTTGCGAGGCAGTCCCCGCCTCCGGCGGGCGAAGGCGCTCCGATGTTCTGGGGCGCCTTTTTTATTTTAAAGAAAAAATGGCGGAGTTGGCGTCTTCGTATCCAAACGAGTAGCGCGGATCGTTTGAAAAATAGTTGTATAAATTATCGTCATACGCGCGGGAAAGAAAAACAAAAGACGCCTTAAAATCATTTTTCAAGACATCATAAGTGTCCTCAAAGTTCTTTTCTTCGCAAAAAGTTTTAGCGCAAGTAAAGCCCGTCGTACGCCCGGTTTCAAGATAATACGCCTTCCAGTAAAGTTCTTGGTAGTAAATATACTGAAAAATTGGGTCCATTCCGCTTATATAGCGGTTTTTTGTGTTCCAGAAAAAAAGTTCCGGAAAATACTCCCAAGCGACGTTAAAAACAATTTCGCCCTCTTTGGAATTTTTTTTGAGCCATTCGGAGGCGGGCTTGAATCTTTCGGCATCCCATCCGAATTGGGATATGTTTTTCCGATAGCCATAAAAACTATACCCGGCCATAATCAAAAAAATGGCAACAAGAGTATATTTATACCGGATGTTTTTTGCCAGAAAATAAGTAAAAACAAAAGCAATAAACAAAACTCCGAACATAACCCAGAAGTCAAACGAGCGCTGGGCCAAAAACAAGGTCATCAAAAAAAATACGGCGGAAAGAATCAGACTTGACCGCAAGAACAAGCGTTCGCGAAAAGAAAGCGGGACGGATTTTTTAAATACGGCGTTAAAAAACACGAGTACCGCCCCGAGCCATAAAATTACAAAAAAAGCGAATACCCCAAGACCCGCAAACGGCATCGGAAAAAGCTCCATTCCGAAATTAAAGGGAATCCCGGCTTGTTTTACCAGCATTAAATCAACAACTTGGGTGTAAGCAATTTTAAGAGCTCCGAAAGGATTGGGACGCAAAACCCAGCCGGCGAGCAGTCCGAGAACGAGCGCCGCGCCAGAACGCCATATCATGATTTTTTCTGAAAAAAATTTAACGAGGGCGACAACTCCAAAAATCAAAGCGGGCGCCCAGAAAAGCCCGAGATGAAAAAAGGTAATGAAAAAACTTGATATAAAAACGCCCCAAAAAGAGCCTTGGACGGCGAATACAAAAAATAAGGCTGATAATGCGAGGGATAAAAGATGCGGGCGAAGCATCGTGAAGCGGTATAAAACAAGGGGTGCGGAAAAAAGAAGAAAAAAGGGCCAAAAACGGGACCAAAAAACTTTCGCCTTCTTTGCGGCAAAATAAAAAATCAAAAGGGTGGCTGCCGTTATAAAAACGCCCGCGAGATTCAGCCCTAAAAATTCATTTTGAAGCCAAGTGAAGGGAATCAAAAGAACATGAAAGCCATACCAAATGTCAGAGGAAAAATCATTTATGACCGAGTAAGAAACCCACGGGAATCCGGACATTGTAATGCTGTTTTCCCAATATAAGTCCGCGTGGCGAAAGTGGTAAAAGACATCCGGGTCGGGAAAATTATCGCGGCTAAAATGCAAAACGGCCGCGAGCAATAAAACCACGCCAAGAAAAAAGAAAAATTGTTTATTCATTCTTCCTTTTATGTTTCGCGGATGATTTTGTGGACCGCGAGTTCCAGCGGAAGTTCGCGGTGGGGCGAGAAAAGGCGCGCGGACGAAGTATCCAACAAAATTAAAAGTACGCGCTCAAGGCGATCGGCCGGAAAGTTTTGTATTTCCGGGCCGCCATTTAAAACGCCGAGAAACTTGTTCCTGAAATCACGAATCAAGATTTTGGTGAAAATCCGCGGGTCGGAGCCATCTTTAAAAGCAGAACGCAGACACTCAAAGGCGCGCTTGCTGTCTTTCTCTCCAATTGCCGAAACCAATTCACTTACGGCGCTTTGGGCCGGCGCACCAAAAAAAACGCGCACATCCCCGGCTTTTATTTCAGAACTTTTGCCTCCGGCAAGCACGGAAACTTGCCCCAGAAGATTCATCGCGTCCCGAAGCGACCCTTCGGAAAAAAGAGCAAGAGTTTCGGCGGCTTCCGGCTCAATTTCAAAACCTTCGGCTTTGGCGACTTTAAAAATTGATTCGGAAGCAACCTCGTCAGATAAACGATAGAATCTTAAATGCTGACAGCGGGAACTTATCGTTTCGGGCACTTTTTCGGGCTCGGTTGTAGCAAGGATGAAAACAACATGACTCGGAGGCTCTTCAAGTGTTTTTAAAAGGGCGTTGAATGCCTCCTTGGTAAGCATGTGCACTTCATCAATTATATAAACCTTGCGCTTGGCCGATACCGGAAGAAAATTCGCGGCATCGCGAATTGCCCGAATTTCATCAATTCCTCGGTTTGACGCAGCGTCAATTTCAACCAAATCAAGAGTCCTGCCAGACATAAAATCAACACAGGTTTGGCAAGAATTGCACGGCTCGTTTTTTTCACAATTTATGGCTCTAGCCAATATCCTTGCGACACTTGTTTTTCCTGTTCCGCGGGAGCCCGAAAAAAGATAGGCGTGCGCCACACGGTCAAGTTTAAGCGCGTTTTTTAGAATTTTAACCACATGGTCTTGTCCCAAAACACCGCCAAATGTTTTCGGCCTATGCTTACGATAGAGCACGTGGTCCGTCATTTGGATATGATAACAAATTACAGAAAAAACAAAACCCGCCGGAAAGGCGGGTTTTGGTTTGGTAATCAGAAGTTAGGGAGTTGGAACCATTCCCTGCATCCAGAACGGGACATTCTCTCCTTCGGCGGGCGCCGGAGCAGGTGTCGGAGGAGGAACATAGACATTTGCTGATCCGGGAGTTGCCGGAGTCAATTGAAGCCAAAATGGAACCGGAGCCGGTTCTGCCGGTACGGGTGCGGGTGCGGGTGCGGGTGCGGGTGCGGGTGCGGGTGCGGGTGCCACCGGGGCTGGCGCTGGAACTGCAGGAGCAACCGGAGCCGCAGCCTGAGCTTCTCCAAACACTTCAGATAGTTTCGTCCTCGTTTTCGGTCCCACCAAGCCGTAGCCGGCATCTCCAGCTTTGGCCAAATCATATTTAACCTGGAATTTTTGGACTGCTTTCGCGGTGAGGGAGCCAAAGTATTCAGATTCATTTCCTGCCGAACCCACGCCTGATGAGGCAATCATCGTATCGGGATCGGAGTTAAGAAGCTGTTGGAGCCTCTTAACATCCTCGCCCGTTGTCCCCATGCCAAGTCCCCTGCCAAATGTAGATGAAACGGCTGACGGAGCCACTGGTGTTGCCGGAACAGCCGGTGTTGCGGCCGGAGCCGCAGCAGGAGCCTCTCCAAACACTTCAGAGAGTTTAGCCCTCGTTTTCGGTCCTACCAAGCCGTAGCCGGCATCGCCGGGGTTGGCTACACCGTACTTGACTTGGAATTTCTGTACTGCCTGCCCCGAAAGAGAGCCGAAAAATTCTGTTTCCTGTCCCGGAGATCCGACGCCGGAAGCAGCGATTCTTGTATCCAGATCGGAGTTAAGCAATTGTTGAAGCCGTTTAACGTCTTCTCCTTTTGAACCAATAGTCAGCAAGCGGTTGAAAGCCGGGCTAACCGCCAAAGCTTGGGCCGAAGGTTGCGCTGCCGCGGATGGAACCGCCGGAGTAACGGTTGGTACCGCAGGGACGGCCGGCTCGGCTGTTTGCGAAGGAACATACGGCGCGGAACCTCCTCCGCCGCCTCCGCCACCGCCTCCGCCGCTAGTACCACCGCTTTCAGTGGCGCAGGTTTCGGATGAGACAGTTAGTGTAGTTGTGGCAAATGGCGCGTTAGATGGGTTAGAAACGGTTGTTCTTGAAAAAGAGCTTGTGCACGCGAATCCCACCTCCAAAGACCCTACCACGGTGGCGGGCATTTTTCTCCGATCGCTTGACGTTACCTCAAAACCACCTCCGGGGGAAATTCCTATGGTAAACGTACTTGCCTCAACTTCAATCAAGTCCGCCGTAAAACCGCTTCCGGCAACATCTACGGTTACTCCGTTTAGCGTTAAATCAACATTGCCGTCAAAAGTAAAATCGCCTAAGGCGGCAAGCGCCGCAACAGGAAGCAGGAGGGAAGTTAAAATCGTCAGATAGATTTTTTTCATAGGCGATAATTTAGTTTTTAATTAAACTTCTAAATTATCGCACTGCCCAAAAGTTAAGTGTTCCGGCAATTGTTGGGGATGTTTTGCCGACAATATTCATAATATCCACATCAATCCGACCGCTTACGGTTGATGACGCTGCGCCCGTAAGAGCAACGAGCCACAATTCGTTAACGGCACCCACAGCCAAGCTGGATGTGGCCGACACAAAAACCTTGTCACCCGCCCTAACTCCTGTGGCGTTACTGCAATAAACAGTCTTCGTTGTTGAGGCGGTAAAAGTTTGAGCCGTCAAATCGCATGTCCCGATAATCATTCCGCTGATGGTTCCATTTGTGCCCTGACCGCCGACGACCAACTGCGAGGTGCTGGCCAGACCTTTAAAGTTGGCTGTACCTGTTACGAAAAGCGAATTTGACGATGTGGCGTTGCCGGTAATAGTAATGTTGTCTGTGACGGCATCGCCCAAAGTTACAGCGCCATAAGCTGTAAAAGCATCAGTAACCTGCAATGTACCTGTTGCGTTTATGTTGCCCGCAGAGGTTATGTTGCCCGTAAATGCCGAAGTGCCTGAAACTGTAAGCGTCCCTGCTGTGTTTATATTTGTGCTTATTGTGGTTACACCGTACGTGAACCCCGCGACCAAAAGAAGCGACAAAACTGTTGCGGCGACTATACCGCTGATCCGACGAGTATCAAAAAAACTTGAAACTTTTTGCATATTTTTATGCTTATAATTATGAGCTAATAATAATTATTAATAATAAAAAATTATTAAAATTCAGACCATTTCAGGTATATAAAAATACCCTTGTGCTTATTATCCACCCTAATAAAAAGGGCCGCAAATAGCGGCCTGTGGATAACTTGTCAGATGCGAGAGTTAAAACAAAACACCGGTTCACTCACCTACTCAAAGGATTCCTTCCCGCCTTTATTTCATTTATAAGAAAATCCCCTCCCTGCCCCTTAAAAGCCGGATTCAGCTCAATCGCGCGTTCAAGTTCCTCTATTGATTTTTGGCGTTCTCCCAATTCAAGGTATGTTGCCGCCAAGTTCACGTGATGCTGGGCTTTTAACGGCTCGTCTTTAATAAGCTCGAGCCACGAATCGCGAACCAAATCATAACGGCCGACTCTGGCATAGGCATTAATAATCTGCTGATCAGGGACCGCAAGCTGTCCAAAATGTTCCAACAAAACCTTTTCGGCTTCGTTTTGCCGGCCGACCGTCATTGCCACCGCCGCAAAATTGACAGCTGCGGCGCCATTACTTCTGTCCAACTCGTAAGCGGTCTTTACCGCCTCATACGCGCCTTGGGCATCTCCCAAAACCAAAAGATAATCGGCCACAAGGAACATGATGCTTTGTTTTTTAGGAGAAAGTTTAAGGGCGCGCATGGCGGAAGACAAGGCCTCTTCATTACGGCCCAAATGGTTATAGACAGCCGATAAAAATATGTGACCGCGAGCATCGTTGGGCGATTCTTTTACTTGGTTTTCAAACTCGCTTAAGGACAATTTAAAAGCCTTGTCTTTTAAAGACGGGTCCACACCGGATCTGGCAATGGCGTTGACATAAGAGATTAGCTGTTCCCTGGCTTCTCCGGTTCCAAATGTCCGATAGCTGAAAACTTTTTCAAAATCGGACAAAATCAAATCAACATTTTGTCCTTGAGAGTTGGCATCTTTTAGAGCTTGTAAAAGACGGGTGTTGGCCAATAGGGGCTTAACATTCAAAAAGTAAAGAGAGACAACAAGGGCAAGCACGACAAACGCCGATCCAAGCAATTTCGCCGGAGTTATGGCAAGACTGGCAAGAGCACGGCTCTCACCAGCGCTGGTGAGAGCCGTGCTCTTGCCAGTCTGCGCATAAAGAAAATGAACAAAAGCCAAAACAGAGAAAAAAAGAATATACGATACAAGGTTGTCAAAAACGAAAAAATTGTGTATAAAATACGCCCCAAGAAGCGAGGTAAAAACCGCCGCGACCGCTAAATTCTCAAACAACTTACTGCGAACATACCCGCGCCACAAAACATAGATCGCCGAGCCGTATAGCGACAGATACGCCAAAAGACCAAGAATCCCGCCATGTGTCAGCCAGTCAAAAATAATGTTGTGAGAACGGTCAAACCATTGCTCCTGCTGCCAAAGTTCCGGTTTGTAATACTTATTAAAAACCTGATTGTAATTTTCCATACCCCAGCCCAAAACCGGCCTCTCCTTTAAGCCCTCAATAGACATTCCCCAGATGATAAAACGCGACTGCACGGTGCGTTCCGAAAAATCAAGATTTCTGAAGCGCTGAAAAACGTAATTTTGAGCGACAAAATCGGTGTTTTGAGCGAAAATAAAAACAGCGACAAGGACAAATACGGAAGCAACGATGCTTATTGAGGCCGAGCGAATTCTACGGTCCTTGGCCAAAAATGAAAATAATACGGCAAGAAGAACCGCGCCGCCCATAAGACCCAAAATCGCGCCCCTTGTCGCGGTTAAAAAGACTACCGGGACTTCAAGAACGGCCAGAAGTCCAAAAATTATTTTTAGCCACCTTCGTTCTTCGGAAAAAAACAAATGCGTGGCAATAAAGGCGTTTAAAATCATAAAAACAGCCATATAACTTGCGTTGCCGAATGTCCCGTCGGCTCTAATGCCGCTTTGAAGCGAAATCGCGGTAAGGCCGAAAGCCTGAAGATAGCCGTAAAGAGCCATTGCAGCGCCCGACACCGAAACGGCATAAAAAAACCTCCGCCAATCAACAGATGTTTTAAAGACGCCGGCAAGAACCAAAAAATAAGCAAGGAGATGAAAATGGCTGATCAGTCCTTCCATTCTTTCGTAATTTGACCAGAAACTACGGTAATGATCAGCTCCGAAAATCGTGGAAAGGGTTAAAACAAAAACAACCGCTCCTGCCGCCCAAAGCACGGGCGACAACTTTGGGCGGTAATTTTTATCAAGTATTGCCAAAATAATCCACAAAGCAAATATGATTTCAACAGCAATACGAAAGATAAAGCCCTTGCCGGTAATGTACGGAAAAAACAGCGCCCTAGAAATATAAAACGGCGTTACAAGAATTACGGCAAAAACTCCTCCGGTTATTAAGTATCGAATGATTTTTTGAATATCCATATCCCGTATCCACCCAACAATAACACAAAAGGCATCACCGGTAAAGAGTAGCGCCCTCCCTGCATGAGCCCGTTATTCCCCAACAACAACACATTGAGGATGATGAGCGCCGCAAAAAATATCTGCCAGAAACGCGCCTCCCTTTTCCAAAACCCAAAAACAGCGAATCCGTAAATTAAAAGCCAAAGCGCGTTTCCGGCGGATACCGCTGAATACGCAGCTCTATCCGAAAATCCGGATATTTTTGCTTGTAATACTTCTTTTGCCAAATATTGATAGCCGTGATAATTAAAAACCTTAACAGCCGAACCAAAATGAAATTTAAAATACTCCCACGGATGGCCAAAAACAATCCGAGTGAACTGATTTTTATAAAAATTTATATTTCTAAGATCGCGATCGTCCTCGTATGTGGCGCCGCGTCCGGGATAATCCGGCGCCATGCTGGGTATTAAAACGAGGATTTGGTTCTGGCGTCCGAACTCCGAAAGAGTAAATATGGTTAAATTCACCCAGCCGGCGCTGGAAAACTCCCACGAGTCAAAAACGATTTTGTTTCTCAAAAACCACGGGGAAAGGACGGCCAAAAATACGCAAATCATGATCAGGGCTTTTTTAGACACGGAAAAAATATTCTGCGATTTTTCAAAATAAACGCGCAGCGAGTATGCCGTCAAAAAAAGAGGAAAAAAATACAATCCTACCGGCCTTACGAGCGCGGAGAGCCCCAATACGGCCGCAAACCAATAAAGACGATTTTTGGCAAATAAATAAACCGCCGAAATCAGAAGAAAACCAAAAAGACTATCCGACATCAGCAAATTGCTCCAGTAGATTGATACCGGCTCCAAAGAAAAAATTAGGGCGGCAACAACCCCGGCCGATCCGGAAAAAAACAATAATTTCGCGAGCCGGTAAATTAAAACGGCCGTAATGCCCGCAAAAAAATTCTGAATTATAGCTATCCCCGCAAACGAAACTTTAAGCCACAAAAAAAGACCCAAAAATAAAGAGTATCCGGGGGTGCGCAAAGAGTCGGGAATAAAGGGGGCGCTATACGATTCGCTAAAAACGCCATGGGATAAAATATTTTCCGCGGCCCTGATAAATGATTCCGCGTCTGAATACGCGATAAACGGATGCTGTCCGTACAAAAACCAAACCGCCATCGCGTAGATAAAACGGACCCCGAACGCGAGACAAAAAATTAAAATTTCTGTTTTATATTTTTTCCACACAAATTATTGGTTTTGGGCAATCACAATAATTGATCCGGTTTTCTTGGCAATAAGTTCTATGATATAAAAAATAAGCAAAAAAGGAGAAAAGATCAAAAGCAGTGCCAAAGACAGCGCACTTAGCGAGGCGGTCTTAAATCCGCCGAATTCTTTTCGCCTGTTGGAAACCGCGCTATAAAAAACATTCTTCGGCAAAAAGAGATTTAAAAAGGTCTGGGCCGTAAAAGCCAACGTGTATTCCGGATTAAAATAGTCAACGGATAAAAGGCGGATGCCGTTTTTTTCCAATAAAACCTTTACGGCCTCGGGCGTAAAATGAACGCGATGAAACGGCCAGTCGTATCCAAACCATCGATCGCGGGCGATCCAAGCCCCAAAACTATCCGCGTTCGGAACGGCTATAAGAAGTTTGGCGTTCGCGGAAAGATATTTTTTGCAATTTTGAATATCTAGAAACGGCTGATCCGAGTGTTCAAGGCTGTGCCAAAACATCATTAAATCGTACTTCTTTTGCGGTATTTCGGAAAATACCGATATGCTGTTTTTTTGCGCCAAACGCACGGCGGATTCCGACGGATCATATCCGTCCGCGTAAAATCCTTTTTTATTTAAATACGAAACGCGCCTTCCGTCCCCGCACCCGTAATCAAGAATAAG
The DNA here is from genome assembly GCA_001819395.1 of Candidatus Niyogibacteria bacterium RIFCSPLOWO2_01_FULL_45_48. Lineage (GTDB taxonomy): Bacteria > Patescibacteriota > Minisyncoccia > HO2-45-28 > HO2-45-28 > HO2-45-28. Next base: position 15,859 of record MHMQ01000031.1, on the reverse strand, counting down.
CCCGTTTTTTTGGGAAAGAAGTTTTTTAATTCTTTCTAAATATAAAACGGAAAAAACACCCAATAATTTGGAAACAACACGGCCGAAAACAGAAGGTTTTGTTTTTTCAAAAAAATATGTTTCCTCATAGCGGGGAATGTTTTTTTCGCGATGGAAATAGCCCGAACAATTCGGACACCGGAAAAAACGGGGCAAGCGCGCGGCGGTTAATGAATCTTCAGAGTAAAATCCGCAAATAGGGCAATTCATAAAACAACTAAACAATTCTAACTTCGGGAACCGGAATGATAAATTTTCCTCCTTTATCCCTGTATTCTTTTTCTTTTGCGATTATAGCATCGGCATAATTCCAGGCAAGCAAAAGAAAATAATCGGGAACTCGAGGCCAAGATTCTCTGGAATAAATCGGTATATGAGAGCCGGGCGCAAAAAGCCCTTGTTTAAGAGGAGTGGTATCGCTGATAAAATCAATCGTTTTGTTGTCTATTCCGAAGTGGTTTAAAAGCGTATTGCCTTTTGCCGTAGCTCCGTAACCGGCAATGCCCTTTTTTTCTTTTTTTAGCCGAGTTAATAAGTCGGTCAAATCTTTTTTGTTTTTTTCAACCTTTTTTGAAAAACTTAAAAATGTCTCCGGGTCGTGAAGGCCCAGCTCTTTTTCTTTATTCAAAAGCGCCGCAACCGAATCGAAAACCTTTTGTTTTTTTCCCGCATACACCCGGAGCGATTCGCCATGCACCGGAATAAGCTCGACATCAAAGATTTTTAATCCAAATTTTTCAGCCAAAAAAATCAGCGGGCGCAGAGAAAAATAACAAAGATGTTCGTGGTAAATCTGGTCAAACCCGCCTTCACCAATCAAATTTCCGACCCAGTGCGTCTCAAAAACAAAAGTCCCGTCATCGGTTAAAAGCTCCGACACTCCACGAAAAACGTCCTGAATGTCGTCTATATGGGCTATTACATTATTGGCAACAATCAGCCGAGACGGGCCATGCTTTCTTAAAATTATCTTGGAAACATCGCTCGTAAAGAATTCGTTAAGTGTTTCAACCCCGCGTTCTCTGGATAACTCGGCGATATTTTTTGACGGCTCAACATTCAAAACCGTGCAAGAATTTTTCAACTCATGAAGCAATACGCCGTCGTTTCCTCCAATTTCAACCGCCAGATCGCTTTTTTCTTTAATAAATTTTTTGGCAAGGATAGCGGCCGACCCGACAAAATGCCGGACAAGCGGAGGACTTGTGGACGTCATATAATGGTAGTTTCCAAATAATATTTTCGGATTAACAACGTCCAAAAGCTGTAAAAGTCCGCAGTCTTTACAAAAATAAACGGCGAGCGGGAAAATTCGCTCTTCTTTTTCCAAATCATCTTTTTTTAAAAAAGCGTTTGCCGGAGGCATTGAGCCCAAATCAAGCACCCGAACGATATCGGTACCGCCGCAAATTCTGCATTCATTTTTATGTATAAAATCTACTTCCATTCTTTTTCAATATATTCCCGTAATGCCTCCTGCCAAGGGCGCAGTGAAACGGCGCGTGAAATAAGGCCCTGATTAAAAATCACCGGTGTTTTTTCCGGAAAGCTGTCCGAGGAAACGGGTGTTATTTTTGTTTTTGCTCCCAAAATTTTTACCGCCTCTTTCGCCTCCTCAAAACGAGAACACGCCCCGCCGTTAACAATATGAAAAATTCCGGTTTTGCCGTCCTTAATTAAACCGCAAAGCGTCTTTATAAAATCTTTCGCGAAAGTCGGCGAGCCGAACTGGTCGTCAACCGCTTTAATTTCGGCTTTTTCAAACTGGCTGATAATTTTTGAAATAAATTTCTTGTCCTTCCCCGGTCCGCCGCCAAAAAGCCAGCAGGTGCGCGCAATAATATAGTCATTCAGCATGCCTCGCACTATTAATTCGCCCAAATACTTGGAGCGTCCGTAATACGTCTGCGGATTTGGAGTGTCGTCTTCCCCATACAAACCATCCTTTTTTCCGTCAAAAACCCCTCCGGTTGAAACATAAACCATCTTTGCTCCAATCTCTTTCGCGAGCTCGGCCATATTATATGTCCCAATGGCGTTAATTTTATACGCATGATCCGGATCGTTTTCACACTTGTCCATATCAGTTTGGGCGGCGAGATGAATAATAACTTTCGGCTTATGCTTCCGGCCGGCATCCAGAACCATTTTTAAATCGGTCACGTCCAGAGATTCGCGATCTGTTTTTATCCCAAAATTCAAATAACTGCCGGCCATGCCTCGAGCGCCCGTAATGAGGACCTTGTCCTGATCAAAGAACGATATTTCCTTCATGCGGCCCATTATGCGGATTGCCGTGGTTCTGCTTATAGTACTCAATAATATCCCCGACGGAGTCTTGAAAAGTGGACCGCGCCGACCAGCCGAGCTTTTCCTTTATCTTGGCGGAGTCAAGCGCGTATCTCACGTCTTGGCCGGAACGGTCCTGAACGTGATCCACTGTGGCCGTATCGGCCCGATTGCCCAGCTTCTCAAGCACCATGCGGGCAATATCATTAACCGAATATTCTTCGGGAGACGAAATATTATAAATCTCTCCCGGCCTGCCTTCCAGCATGACTTTAAAAATCGCCCGGCAATTATCTTCCACATGTATCCAATTACGTTTTTGATTCCCGGCCCCGTGAATTCTTATTTTATTTCCCGAAATCCCCCGCGTTATGCAGTGAGGAACAAGTTTTTCCGGATGCTGTCTTGGGCCGTAATTATTCGTCGATCGGGTTATTTTATACGGTATCCCGTATGTGCGGCCGTAGGCCACAACAAGCATTTCTGCCGCGGACTTTGACGCGGCGTACGGATTAGAAGGATTATGCCGGTCATCCTCTTTAAAAAAGCCGGTTTCAATATCGCCAAAAACCTCATCCGTACTGATATGAATGAACTCGGGCTGATTCATCGGCCATTCGTGCATTAAATTTTTGCCGCGCGTCTTCGCGAGCAAATTAAGCAAGTTTTGCGTGCCAAACACATTGCTTCTGGTAAAAACCATGCCGTCAATAATGGAATTATCAACATGCGACTCGGCCGCGAAATGGACGATGTAATCGGCATACGGCAATTCTTCCAAATCGTTGATGTCTTTTTTTATAAATCTGTATTTCTCGGGGTAATTGCCCGAAAACACGTCGTTTAATTTCGGATTTGAAGCGTAAGTAATTTTATCAACGTTCACCACCGCAAAGCCGTTTTCAAGCAAGAGATCAATAAAATGCCCGCCGATAAAACCCAGCCCGCCGGTTACCAGAACAGTTTTAGAATTTTTTTTAATTTGATCCTCCATAATATTCATTAAAGTCCGGGCTTTCCGTTTCGTTGTCATTCTCCCGCCACGGATGGTCGCAAATATTGACTAACCGCGCGACGTCATCAGACGTATTCCTGATTAAATAACCCACTCCGCTGGGCACATCGAGCATTGTTATATTTTCATCCGAGGTAAGTGCAATTTCAGAAAATTTTTCCCCGTCCTTATACACAAAAATAATCCTGCCTTCTACTAACGCAATAAGGGTTCTTCTTTTTTTGTGCAAATACGGCCCCTTGTCCTCACCTTGAGAACAGGTGGTGTAATATATATATTTAGGAACGAGTTTCTCAATCGGGTCGTAATCTTTCCAGAGCGGAGCCAGCATGCCGTTTATATTGCCGGTTTTCTTATTTAGAGTTGAAATGCGGGCCACACGGTAACTTTTAACCAAATCCATTAACGTATATTAACTTCGGAAAGAACAAAAGGTCAAGACCTTCCGGTTCTCTGTTTTCATAAAAAAAGACCGCCAATAATGGCAGTCTTATCCCGAAATTATACTATCTCCAACAAAAGGAAGATTATAAAGATCCAGCGTCAAACCCCGCCCAGCAAAAATCCGGATTAAATCTTTGCGCCAATTCTCATAATCTTGAATGGCAATTTCAAAACCGTTGCACCACGCGTTTTGAATTTTTGAATCCAGAGAGAAAAACATTTTTTCGAGTTTACCCGCCGCGTTTAACCCAGCCTGACTGGGTTCAATTACATTACTCAAAAAAGATGTCCATCTTTCGGCAATACGGACGCGCTCTTTTTCCGTAAACAACTTTAGCGGTTCCGTAACCCCTCGAAGAAATCCGCGCATCCGCTCCCTTTTTGTTTCCATAATTTTCAGCGTTCTCCCGAAATCATGCTTTCTGTGGATAGTCGCCTGGTCGTTATTAAGCCTTCGCAGATGTTCAAGCATCGTATACTTGCCGTGGTCCCGTTCAATTTCTTCTTGTGTGCGAAGAATTAGACGAACATGTTCCGAAAACTTGACGGCAAAAAACTGTCTGTCGTTAAAATCCTTGTGTTCTTCAGAAAGCGTAATCCAGTGACGTGCGGGAAACGTTTCCGAGCCATGAGCCTCAAAACTGTCAACCCAGCGCGCGATCCAAATGCCGTAAAGCGGTTTTTGGTCTTTGTCTAAATCAAGATATGGCTCCGTAATGAATTCGCGTCCGCGCCACATCACTTTTTGCGGAACAGAATAGAGGGTGTGAGCCATCACGGCCCATTGAATTAACAGCCTTTGGGCGCGGGTTAGGCCGAAATCGCATTCGGAAAAAATCTGATCCAAAACAAGGCCCGATACTTCGGCGTGACGAAGCGGTGTAGACGGCTCGTTATAGCGGGGCACGAATGCGCAACCAATATCATGCAGCGCTCCGCCCGCCATTCCGGTAAGAATATGGACCGGCTCAAATTCAAGTTTTTCCAGCAAAAGATGCGCGTTAATAAGGTCGCGAATCCAATGCCCTATCCCGTGTCCCGGATCCGCTTGATTAAACGGAATTCCGGCTACTTCAAGATATGAAAGAATTCGCAGGGTAATGTCGCTGGAATATGCAAACGCATACTCGCGATCTTTGGGTAATGCAAAAGAAGCTTCTGCAAAAAGTTCCGGACGAAATTGAGACCGTATTTCCAAAACTCTCTGATAAGCCGACTCCTCGTCCTTCAGGATTTCCAGATCCACCGCGCTTGCCTCCCTTCTGATTTTTAAAAATCAGAGGACTTAAACCGCGATTATAATAACAGGTATTTTATTTTTTTGCAACCCTTAAAGAGCCGGGGATCCAGCGGATCCAGAAAACAATTATAAACCACAGAATATAAAGCCCCCACTTTGCGAGCTTAAGCCGGTTGTTAGTCATGGTTGATTCCCCCACCCTTTCTTTGAATGTGATCGGAATTTCAATAAAATTCACCCTTTGGGATACCGCAAGCAAAAGAATCTCTGTAGGAAAAAGAGCGCCGCCTTCCCGCCAAAAGGGTTTGATTTTTTGAATAACATCTTTATGAAGCAGACGGTAGATACAGCCGATGTCAGTCAGAGCGTTAGTCGCAAAGAAAACCTCAATTATTTTTGCCTCAAAAACGTTGGCAAGTTTTCGAAATAAACCCATTGCCGCGCCTTCCAAAATAGCGCTTTGGTTTGTGCGAGTCCCAAAAACAGCCGGAAAATCTTTGGCGTAAACCAAAAAACGCTCAATGTCCGAGGCTTCAAATGTGCCATCCGGTTCCGACAAAACAACACAATCCCCGGTCGCCTCTTCTAAACCTTTTTGAAAAGCAAAACCCATGCCCTGCTTTTTTTCATATATGAGCCTGATCCGCGGATCTTCTGCTTTTTTTATCTCTTCGTCCGTGCCCGGCTCCGCGTTGTTGTTGACCACAACAATTTCATCAACAAAACCCGTCGCCAAAAAATCTTCAATTGCCCTGCGAATTGATTCCTTTTCCCGGTAAGTTGCAAAAACAACCGATATTTTTTTATTTTTCCACATGGCGCGATATCTAATCTTTGCGCAAATATTTTATTTTCGGAAAATTTCTTAAAATATGGACTATAATTTTCGGCAGTTTTTTTATCGGCAACCCCCTAGAAATGCCGTACTTTCGCTGAAAATGACTAACCGGGACTTCCGTCACCCCAAAACCTCCTCTAACCGCTTTTACGGTCAGTTCGGCGTTATTGCAGTATTGCAGAAGCCAGTCCTGCCTTAACAAAAAATCCACCACTTTTCTATTCATGAGCCTAAACCCGCAATTGGTGTCGTGCAATCTTACTCCAAAGTACAAGCCAATAAGCTTGTTGAATACGCGAGTCAGCATTAAACGATAAAAGGCGTCGTTCCGGTCTTTTTTCCACCCCAAGACCATGTCATAATCCGACAACCCCTCATACATTTTCCAAAAATCTGCGGGGTCATGCTGTCCGTCGCTGTCGCTAAAAAAAATCACGGGATTTTTGGCCGCTCCTATACCGTCGCGCATGGCGTTGGTATAGCCGCGCTTGCCCTCGCGCATGTCCAGAGTCAGGTGGTATGTGTCCTTGATTTTGGACAAAATTTCCTTGGTGCCGTCCGTGCTGCCGTCTTCACAAACTATAAACTCGGATCCGGGAATCTTGCTGGTAACTTTCTCGTAAAATTCTTTAACCACGTGTTCTATGCTCTCCGCTTCCTGATGGACAACGATAATTAAAGAAATGGGTTTGATTGTTTCCGTCGTCATTTTTTATTCATTTTTTCGGCCAAACTCATTGAATGTTCAATGACCTTGTCCGAATTCATATATTCAAATTCGGCAAAACGGCCGGTGGATTCAATTCCACGATTACGCAAAAAAGATAAAACCGCGTCGGTATCGCGCCTATGATTTAAAGTATACATTACATACGCGTATTTTTCTTTCCTGAAATCGGTAAAATTTACGTCTTTTTTGGAATCAATAAAACCGAGGTTTATCATGTCGGCAATACATAGATCAATAATTTGTTTCCTGCCCATTTTATCATAACCGTCATTTTCCCTGAATGTCACTTCTAGCATCAGCGTAGAGGATCCGGGCTTATGATAACTACGACCCAGAAAATCAAGCTTGCTTACGCGATGAAAAATGATGTCTTTTTGAGGTATATTAAAAGCGAAGTGCCGGCCCACATTTTCCTTTTTAACATTAACGATAATTATGTAAATGGAGTTATACAGCAAGCGGCCGGCGGTCTCTAGGATATTTTGAGGAACGTCCGCCAGCACCTTCATCAGTTCGTGAACGGGCATGCAGTTAACGATTCTGTTAAAAACATATTCGCGCGCCGGTGTTTTAACTTTCCAAACCTTGCCGTCTTTCTTGATATTGATTACGGCTTTGCCCGCGTAAATCTCAACGCCTTTTTCCAATACTTTTTTCGCCACCGCGTCAACCATGGACTGGTAGCCGCCCTTTTTGGGATAGTAAAAAAACAGCTGGTGCAAATAACCCTCGGAATATTTGCCCTTGGCGGAATTAATAATATGTTCTTCCGGAGGCTTCGGAATACGATCAACCATTTGCGTATCAAGCATGGAGGGATCAAATTTCCATATTTTTTCGTTGTAAGGCTGTAAATAAGTGCGAGTAATGCCCTCCCCAAAAGTCTTCAGGAAAAAAGCCAGCATGTTCTCCGCCGGCATATCTTTATAGGGATTATGCAAAAAGGCGTTGAGGCAATAATCAATTATTTTTTTGTCTTTCAATTGTCCCAAAAAATTTTCAAAGGGATACTTAATGTATCTGCCGTTTAAAAAAATAAGGTTGGAACGCTTAATTCGATTGGTCGGAATAATTGTAGTCATAAAGCGTAAAACCTCCGGATTTTTAGAAAACATAATATGGGGGCCGATATCATAGCTAACCCCGCCGGCATTATAAGAACGGCACAAACCGCCAACCTTTGTCTCTTTTTCTAAAATAACTACCGACTTTTCGTTCAAAAAATTAGCAAGGCTTAAACCCGCAATACCCCCTCCCAAAATCCCTATTTTTTTAAATATCCTTTTGGTCATTCTCTATTGCGTGGTCAAAGTAGTGCTGAAAATAATCGGTTAAAAGATGCAAAACAGTGTTGTGCACGCTTTCTACCACGGGATAATCTCCCGGTTCGGTTTTAACCAAAATGCTGACGTCCGCCAATTCGTGCAGTTTGCCGCCGTCAAAACCCGAAAGACCGAGTACCGGAACACATCTGGATTTGGCCAACTCCACGGCCTTAATAATGTTCGGGGAGTTTCCCGAACTGCTGATGGCGATTACGCAATCGCTGTCGTGCAAGTAATTCTGTAGGGGGCCGGCAAAAACCATATCAAAACCAACGTCATTGGCCCAAGCCGAAAGTTCTTCTTCCGTGGTCGGCAGGCGGATTGCCTGGAACCGTTTGCTGTGTTTCGTTAAATTATGGCTAAAAACGGTTTTATTAAAATCGCTTACCCAGTGGGTGGCGATGGCCAATGAGCCGCCGTTGCCAAAAATATAAATCCGCCCGTCGCGCTCGTAGACGGAATGAATCAGGTTAATTGCCTTGCCGATTTCTTCCCCGGATAAATTTTTTAAACTGGCGGCCACTTTGTCAATTGATTTTTCAATATGACTGTACATATATTTTAAACGGAAGAATTAAATAAAATGTCGGCGCCCGACTGGGTAAATTTTAAGGGAATTCTGCGAAATTCGTCCAGACCCGCTCTCATTGCTTCATTTTCCAAGACCGCCATGACTTCTTGCCGATGTTTCGGATCTACCAAAAACATTAAACAGCCGCCGCCCCCGGCGCCCAAAATTTTCCCCCCCCAAGCGCCCGCCTTAATCCCGGCTTCATATAAAGTATCAATAACGGGACTGCTTATTTTGTCAGACAATGTCTTTTTTCTCAGCCAGCCTTCGTGCAGCATTTCGGCCATCCCCTTAAAATCTCCGCTCATAATTTTAGTTTTAAACACCGGCACAGAATCGGACATTTTTTTATAAGTCTCAAAGTGGTCTTCAATTTTACTTCTTTGATCGGAAAGCACGCTCTCGGCCGAACGCGTGATGCCGGTGAAATAAAACAAAAGGTGGTTTTCCAAAGCCGAGCGGACCCTGAAATCCAAAAATATCGGCTCAACCGTAACCGTTCCGTCGCCATTAAACTGAAAAATATTAAATCCCCCGAAAGCCGCCGCGTACTGGTCTTGTTTGCCTATCGGCTCTTTGAGAATATTTATTTCCAACTCACTCGCCGCTTCCGCGGCCTCATGCTTGCCTACGGGTTTGCCCACATACGCAAAAAGGGCTTTAAAAAGTGCCACGGAAAAACTAGAAGAGGAGCCGAGACCGGTTTTGGCGGGAAGGTCGGCAAAGGAGGCTATTTCAAGCCCCTTATTAATTCCCATTTTAGTCAGAGCTTCGCGAAACAACGGGTGTTTAAATTCGCTGGGATGTTTGGCAATTTCGGTTTCGGTATATTTAATAATAAACCGGTTAAGGAGATGCGCCTGATTTACGGCAATATAAACAAACTTATCAACTGTGGTGGATATGACTCTGCCGGGATAACGGCTGTAAAATTCTTTGAGGTCGGTCCCGCCCCCCACAAAACTTATACGCAAAGGCGCTCGAGTAATTATCATGTTTTTGATTGATGTTTATTTTTTATAACAGCATTTACAACCGCAAATAAATCTTTGTAAACTTTGGGCTTCTTTTTTAACTCGTATTTGTTGTCTTTTAATGCCTCCCCGGTTTTAACGCCAAAAAATTTTATTCCCAGATTTTCCGCAAGCCTGGAGTCTCTTGTGCTATCACCCACCATTATACTTCTTTTTAAGTCTATGTTAAAATTTTTTTTGGCATTTTGAATCATTCCCGTTTTTGGTTTTCGGCAGCCGCAAACAACCTTGTACTTCTTGTTTTCTCCCGGGAAACCCTTGTCGGGATGATGCGGACAAAAATAAACGGCGTCCAACTTAGCCCCCTCTATACCAAGCAACGTTTCCATTTTTTTGTTAATTTCCAATAATTCGTCCATTGTGCAAAAACCTTTTGCCACCACCGGCTGGTTAGAAATCACCACCGCATAATAACCGGTTTGGTTGATTTTTCTGATGGCTTTGGCGGCGTTCGGCAGTAATATAAAATCCTCGGCGCGCCTTAAATTTCCCACTTCTTTATTAATAACCCCGTCGCGATCCAAAAAGATTGCCGGCCGTTTCGTTCGCAAACTGCTTTGTTTAAATAGGCCGGATTTAATATCGTTCAATCCTTCGTTCAGCCGCTCCGGAGTACCCATATCTCTTGTATATTCCGGAGTATGATATGCGAACAAGGCCCCTTTTTTTGCTAAAATTTTTGGGAAAATATCTTTGCCGAAATCGGTTTTTTCGCCTGTTGGTATATACCGATGAACTTTACTGGTCAAAACGTAAAGCGCCGCGTTAACCAGATTCCTAAAACACAAATCCGGAGCATGGGGTTTGGATAAAAAATTCAATATTCTTCCATTTTCGGATATATCCACCAAATCGCTATCCAACGGATGATTATTGGGATGGACGACCAAGGTGCCGACGTGATTTTTAATCGCTTTTTTGTTTTGGTAGTGTTGAGCCAGCAATGCTCTAAAATCTATATTAAACAAAATATCGCCGTAAACCACGACGAAGTCGTCGCCTAGTTTCCGTTTTAATAGTTTAATTCCTCCGGCTGTTCCCAGAGGTTTTTGCTCTTCAAAATAAGAAATATTTACTCCAAAACGTTTTCCGTCACCGCAATATTCTTTTATTGCCCCTCCCAGATGATTAACCACCAGAATAATGTCGCGTAGGCCGTATTTTTTCAGATTCTCAATTTGATAAGAAATAATCGGTTTATCCCCAGCGCGCATAAGCGATTTGGGCGTTGATTCAGAAAGTTTGCCCATCCTGGTACCCATGCCGCCCGCGACAATAACAACTTTATTCATAAGTCTTGAGTCTTTAAATCTTCTATTATGTCTTTTGCTCCGGCGCTAAAAGCTTCTCGAGAGGTAGGATATTTTGGCTTCCATCCCAGCGATTCCAATTTAGAAACATCGAGCCGTACGGTGTGGACATCTCCGGGCCAACCCCGAACGCCTCCGGCAAATTTAATTTTTACATTTTTCAACCCCATTTCTTTAACAACTATATCGGCGATGTCTTTAACATAGACCGCGCCCGTGGTTCCCAAATTGAATAAATTTATTTGTTCATGCGAGTTATTAAGTCCAAAAAGCATCCCGTCTACGCAGTCATGAACCTCAACATACGGCTTAGACTGGTTCCCGTCGCCTAACACTTCGAGAACTAACGGATTTTTCTTCAATTTTCCGTAAAAATCAATGACCACGCCGTGCGTCGGCCTTTTTCCAACTATGTTGCCGAAGCGATATATCCAGGCGTTAAATTCAAAATTGTGGCAATAAGCACCCATGACCGCTTCGCACGCCAACTTGCTTGCCCCATAAAAAGAGATGGGCAGAAGCGGTCCGTAATCCTCCGCGGTCGGGGATTTTACAGCTTCGCCGTAGACGACGTTGCTGGAAGTAAATACTATTTTTTTTATGTTGTTGGCGCGCATTGCCTCCAAAACTTTGTAGGTTACTATCGTCCCCTGCTCCAGATCAATTTTTGGATTTTTGGCGCTTTTAATAATGTCGGAATTGGCGGCTAAGTGAAAAACAACGTCGCTCCCTTCCATTGACGTTTTTAGCTTATCAAATTCCAATAAATCGGCCTGAACAAATTTAAATTTTGGACTGGAAAAATGGCGCTCAACAAACTCCTTCTTTCCTAAAGAAAGGTTGTCGTAAACCGTTACCTCGTTTCCTTCCGCCATTAATCTGTCCGAAAGATGGCTGCCGATAAACCCGGCCCCTCCTGTTATGAAAAACCTCATTTTTTTACTTGCCGCCATTTTTTAAAACTTCCTTCAGCGTTTTTGCGACAAAATGGACCTGTTCATCGCTCATGCCGTAAAATATCGGCGGACAAATGTGATGGGCAGATAAAAATTCAGTCTTCGGCAGCGAAAGGTTATTCGCCCACCCGAACACCGGCTGTTTATGTAAAGGCAGTTCGTAGACATAACCGCCCAACTGAATATCGTGTTTATACAACGTTTTATGAATGACGGCGCGGTCGTGGTTGGGCAAAACAACGATATATTTAAAATAATTATTTTCCGAATTTTCTTCGGGATAAATAATCCGGATATCCTCGTTATTAGACAATTCCTCGTTATATATTTTTGCTATTTCGTTTCGGCGTTTTATAAAAGCGGGAAGATGCTCCAATTGCCTTATGCCCAATAACGCCGCGACTTCCGGCATTCTCCAGTTATAACCTATGGATGTATGATAATTAATATAAATATCTGTTTTTACCTTCCCAAATTCGCGCATAGATTTCATCTTTTCGGCAAATGAGGATTGATTCGTGGTAACCATTCCACCCTCTCCGGTTGTCATTACTTTGGTTGAAAAAAAGCTGAAACCGGCCGCGATTCCGAAGGCACCCGCCTTAATTCCGCCGAGCGACGACCCGTGGGCTTGAGCCGCGTCTTCAACCAAATGGATATTGGATTCCTTGCAAATATTTTGCAGCTTCAGTATGTCTTTGGACACCAGTCCGCCAATGTGGACATGAATAACGGCGGCGGTTTTGGCGGTTATTTTTTTTCTGACATCTTCGGCGTCCATGCACATATTATCGGTGGAATCCGCAAAAACGGGACGACCGCCCGCGTTTAAAATCGCGTTAGCGGTCGCTATAAACGTGTTTGAAGGCAAAATAACTTCTTTGCCCTCTATGCCAATCGCGCGGCAAATAAGCTCTAACGCCGATGTTCCGCTGTTGCAGCCAACCGCAAATTTCGTTCCTATGTATGATGCGAACTTATGCTCAAATTCTTCCACGTGTTTATACGTGGAAAGAAATGAATTTCCTCTTAAAATATCCTTAAATTTCTCGGTAATAAAATTTATGTCGTCTTCGGAAAAATATGGTTTTGTGGCGGGAACTTTCATTGGTTTTTTTTCTTTTTTTTGTAAAAATCTTTAACGCTGTCGCAAACAAACGAGATATCTTGCTCGGAAAGTGCGGGTGCTGAAGGTAAACAAACTCCTCTGCTAAATATTTTTTGAGTTGAAAGAAATTCTTTCTGTGCGCCATAAGCCGGCTGGGAATGCATGGGCATAAACATTGTTCGCGCGCCGATGCCGCAAGAACTTAAGTGGCTGATTAAATCGGCCGATTCTGGGACAAAAACCACGATTCTGTGCGGAACAATATCCCCTTCCGGATTAAACTCGAACATCTTGGCATCCGAAACTCCGGCCAGTTTTTCTTTATACATGTTAAGAATTTCCTTTTTTCGCTTAACAAAAAAGTCCGCTTTTTTTAACTGCGCCACCCCAACCGCGCTTTGCAATTCCGTTATCCTGAAATTGTATCCCTTGCGCTCTATTGTGTCTACGCCTCTTTCTTTTCTGCCGTCGTGCTTAAAAATATTTGCCTCATTTATTAATTCCAAATTATCCGAGAGCAGCATCCCGCCCTCTCCGGTTGTAATTGTTTTATCCGCGAAAAAAGACAGAACGGAAAAATCGCCGTAAGCGGGTATGGGTTTTCCTTTAAAAGTCCCGAACAAAGCCGGCGCGCAGTCGTTAATAAAAAAAAGGTTGTTTTTCTTCGTGTAATTTTCTATTTCGTTTAGGTCTCCAATGTTGCCGTAAGCAGAAACAAACAAAACAGCTTTTGTTCTGGAAGTTTTTACCACGTCTATGGTTTTCGCAGACAAACACAATGTCTCTTCGTCTATATCGGCAAAAACAGGCGTGGCCCCCGTCACCGCTATGGAATTCGGGTCTGCCGAATGAGTAAAACTTGGCACAATAACTTCATCACCTTCCTTAATCCCCAAACTTTTCATGCCCGAAATCAACGCGGCGGTGGCATTTGAAAAACAAACCGCGTACTTTCTTTGGCATATTGCCGCCAATTGACTTTCAAATTCCCGCGTGTATTTGCCCTCCGAAAGCCAGTTTCTTTTTATTACATCCGTTACTAATGCCAATTCTTCCGCGCCTATACTTGGTTCGTAGCAAGGAATTTTTTCTTTACCCACTCTGGCCTTATAAGATTGATAGGAAGAAACAACTTCGCTATTGTCCTGAAAATCATTCATGAATTTAAAACTATGATTGGTTTTTAATGGCGCTTAAGTATTCGGAAAGAGCCGAGGAAAAAGGGGTAAAAAAATTCTTGCCCGAAACCGTTTTTAATTTTTTATTTTCCAAAAAGGGGAGGGTTTCTCCTTCCGGCTTATCTTTCAAAAAGACAACCTTGGCCTTAAAAAAATCGGCGATCGTCTGCCCCGCTTCAGCCACGGAAACATATTCGTTCCCGCCCAGATTATAAATTCCGGGGGGTAAATTAAATCCCTCAAAAACATACTTAATCACGTCCTTGTTATATACATACTGCAATTTTCTGATGCCCGAACCCCAGATTTCTATTTTATTTTTTTCCAGACATTCTCTGATAAAAAGAAGAATGGTGTTGGGATTTTTGGCCTCGCCCGGCCCAAAAGCGGAAGAGAGGCGAAATACCGCGCTATTTTCATGGTTTCTTAAAATAAACTGTTCAAAAAAAGATTTGGCCACGCCAAAATTATGAAGCGGTTTTAACGCGTTTTCTTCCGTAACATTGATTTCTTTGGGCAAACCGCTATAAACATACGAGGAGCTGAAATAAATCAACCTGCAATCAGGTAAATCTTCAATCGCCTTTAATACATTGGCGAGACTCCAAAAATCTTCCAAAAACGTGTCGTAGAAATTATCTTTATATACTGATACGGAATGCGACCCGGCATGAACCAGCACATCGGGTTTGAATTGCTTAATTGCTTTTAAAGTTTTTTCGGCGTCGCGCAAGTTAAAACAAAGCTCCCTCGGACCTTCCTGGGGCTCTTTGTCAATACAAAGATGGTCCGTATTTTGTTTTTTTACTTCATTCAGCAAAACAGAGCCGATATACCCCAAATTTCCGGTTATAAGAACTTTTGCGTTCATAAATAATAAATACAACAAAAACTTGTTGAAATCAACACCAAAATGATTGTAAAAAAATCCCGCCGGAAGTCGTAAAGACTTGGCGGAAAAAAACGAGCAAATGTGCTGATACTCTAGTCGCGAAGATATGCGGCGGTTATCTCGTGCGGCCACGTGAGCGTAACGGGCCCCCCTTCAAGCGGAGCGAAAACATATTCGGGCGCGCCCCATACTGCGAGGATAGGACAATAGTCCGCGTAGCGGAAATGTCCGTCCGCCGACATGCGAACCGAAACGAGAAACTCCGGCGGCCAACCCTCGGTGCTGCGAAATTTCTTGTTGCCGCGGTTAATGATCCACTCGAGTTCTACGGCAAGTTTCGCGACCGTATCCGCGCTGAAAATCGGCGGTTCTCCGTTTGGAACGATGAGGCACTCGCCGGCTCTTGCTCCCATCGCGAAGATGTCAAGAGTTTCGCTCCGGCGTACCAGCAGCTCCGGAGAAAAATGTCCGAATGTGAACGGCTTTCGTACTCTAACCTCCATTATGTGCCAGTGAGCATGGCCAAGGTTCTGACCGGCGCTTTGACCAACATGAATGCACACAGCCATCTCCGCCTGATCTTCCGCGGTTGCAAGACGCGCGACTTCAAGTGCATTATGGATAGCCGCTGATCCGCCAAGTGTTTGGAGTTTCCAGGCGTCCCAGCAAGTGCTGGGGATAACGAGACGGTGGCGTCGGTGAGGGGTAAAGATGTTGGGAAGAAGCCGCCAGCCGGCAGGAATACCCGGAATAAAAATCTCTTCCTGCGGCTTGGTGCAAAATGGACATTTTTCCGGCGCGAGGGGTAGTGGCGGTTGCCACGGTCTCGAGAGCTTGATCGCCGTTTTTGTGCCTCCGCCGGTTATGAACGTGAACTCTCCAGGGAGCGA